>JAJZEY010000007.1 GCA_021805585.1 Planctomycetota bacterium | reverse complement strand
CGGAGGGCGGTCGGTCCGCCGGTGCGATTGCCCATTCCTTATTGGCCTGCGCACCCATTTTAAATCGCAGTTCCCCGCCACCATGAATCTCAGAATGATGAATCCATGAACGGAACAATGGCTTGCCATTAAGTGTGGCGGATTGAATGTAGACATTCGCCGGCGAATTGTTCTCCGCAACAATTGCAAACGTCGTTCCGGATTTCGGCAGGCGAATAGTTGCCCGGTTCACCAGCGGACTTCCGATGACATAAACTCCGTTGGCGGGATTGACCGGGTAAAAACCCAAAGCCCCGAATACAAAACAACTCGATGTCTGTCCACAGTCGTCGTTGCCTGGAATGCCGGCGGGCGTATTGTTGTACAAGGCCAGCATTCGCCGCACCCAATATTGCGTTTTCCAGGGCTGGCCCGCGAATGCATACAAATAGGGAATATGGTTGCTCGGTTCGTTCGCCTGGGCATCCTGTCCAATCATTCCGCTGATATCCGGCGGTGAGTTATAGGTTTTGGATGGAGATGTAAAAAGAGCGTCAAGTTTTGCCGCAAAGGGCGTATCTCCACCGTACAAACCGATAAGACCGCCCACGTCCTGGGGCACATTAAATGTCGCCTGCCAGGCGTCTGATTCCGTATAGTCGCTCCAATATTCCCGATCAGGCACAAATGGTTCCCGCCATTTCCCATTTGGCAGTTTGCCGCGCATAAAGCCTGTGGCAGGATCAAAAAGATTTCGATAGTTGCGCCCGTAACCGTAAAACATGCGGGCATCATCCATTTTGCCCAGCAATTCGGCCATCGCTCCCACGCACCAGTAATCGTAGGCGATGTCCAGTGTTGCCGAGACCGCCGATTTTCGCGGTCCGGAACTGATATAACCGCGTTCACGAAATGATTTCTGTAATTTCCTGCGGCCCGTAAATGCATCCCCCTTCATGGCGGTGTCAAACATCGCCGCATAAGCTGCGGATGCGTCAAAGCCGCGGAATCCGCGCACGTAGGCTCCCAGAATCATTGCCACCACATGAAACCCCGCCATGCACCAGGTTTCATTCCCCCACAATGGCCAGACCGGCAGTGAATGCGCGTGAAGTTGCCTGTACGAAATCAGAAGCGACTGAATGATGTCGTTTGTGCGCTCCGGCTGCGCGAGCATCAGCAGGGGAAATTCGCCGCGATAAATATCCCAAATCGACAAGGTTGTGTAATTGTTAAAACCGGCACCAGGATGGTTCCGGTGGTCTTCGCCGCGAAAAGTTCCATCCGCGTCGTTAAAGGTCGCGGGTGCAACCATACAATGGTAGCACCCGCTATAAAATGTTTCCGCCAATGCCGGACCGGGCAGATCTGCTTTTATGCCTGTGAGCACGCCATTCCAGACACGCGCCGCATTGTGCCGGATTCTGTCAAAGTTCCAATGGGGAATTTCCGCCTTAAGATTCTTTCGCGCTCCTTCAATTCCCGTACACGAAATACCCACCCGCACCAGCAGCGGTTCGCGGGATGATGCGTGGCGGAAAATGGCTTTTATCCGGGTGCCGGTAAAGTGTTGATTCAAGACCCGGTGGTGTTCCGTCGTGTGTCCGTCCAACCATACAGCGTAGTCGGCAATTGCTTCGCTGAACTCCATGACGAAATAAACCTGCTTATCCGCCGCCCAGCCGTGCGTGCTGCGTACGCCGCTGATGGTCACCGGGCTTTCAATGTTCAATTCGGCGTGATACACCTTGCAGCCCAGGCCATGCACCAAATCCAGCAGAACGCCCCGCCGCCTGTGTCTTGCCGACGTCGAATAGGTATACCGGTGCATCCCGCAACGCGTCGTGGCGGTCAATTCCGCATTCACACGCGGCGTCTTAAGATACACGCGATAATAACCCGCCTGCATCGTTTCATCCTGGTGTGAAAATTCCGATGCGCAGCCCATCGCGGCACCCCGACCGACCCATCCTGATTTTCTCCCCAACGCCTCTATTTGTGCCTGATGCTGTTTCCCCGGAACATCCGCGCCCCAGCCCCAATTCGCTCCTTCCACCACCGGCATCAACAACACGTCGCCCAAATCCATCGCACCGGTTCCGGATAAATGCGTATGGCTGAAACCTTTTACAACGTTGTCCGAATAGTGGTATCCGGAGCAATGATCCCATCCATATTCGTCGTACCAGCCAATCCATTTTATCTCCGGCGGACCGGCTGTATCCGGACTTAGCTGCACCAGCCCGAAGGGGGCTGTTGCGCCAGGAAATGTGTGCCCGTGCCATCCCGTGCCAATGCGCGGCCTAACATAACTTACCGGCCCCTCGGCGGGCACCATGCCACCGGTTTCCAATGACAGCCCCGTTTTTGCCGCCACCGCGGACGCGGCCTGATCCGCTTTAATGGACGTTAACCCACAGCTATATATGGCCGCGGATATCATTGCTTTCAGGAAATCCCGTCGGCGCGGTGTCGGTCCATGTGAATAACCGTCAAAACGCCCTGATTCACCGCATCTGGACATCATCGTTCCTTCACATATAAGACCGCATTCTGATTGTATATATCATACCGTATCCGAATTCAATCGTTGGCCGGATGCGTCTATCCGACACCGATACGCCTGTGAATTTAACCGCCCGCCCATGGCTCCTGTTGGCAATGTGGGCAATTAAAATTAAGGCCCGCGATCTCCGCCCCAACCCGGCGGAATCCTGCCATGGACTCGCCCGCATTTTTTCAGAGACGGTGGAATTTGCCAGGTCAGCGGCGATCCGGACTCGGGCGACACATGGCAATGTGGTCGCCGAATCCCTGTGCAATGGTGACCGACTCCCCCTGATCGGGCAGCACTTCGCCGGTTAGCGTGCAACACTGCTGATGGCAAACCGCCGATAGCGCCAACCCCACCAGACCCGACGCATCCAGGCTGTGCCCCAGCCACGCCTTGTGCGAAAAAATCGGAACGTCGCCGCAGCAGGCCTGAATCACCCACGGCGGCCATGCCGGCGCTATCCGTGATATACCGGATATTGTTAACGGTCCGCAATTCCACCAGCGGAACGCCGCGCTTGGTCTTGGAATCAATAACGCGGATGCCGAACATTCCGCCACCCGTGTGCGTCCGGACGGGTGCGGCTGTCCTGACGACCGCATCCGCCGCTTGTCCGGCCATCGCAGCTGACGCAGCCAGAGTCCCCGTCGCCGCTCCAAGGCCTCGGGCCAGCAGGTTCCTGCGATTCATGATGGGCATAACCACCTCCTGATTTTCCGCTTTAGCATGCCATACAGCGCATGGCTATGCGTGGGTACGGTGCACGAATACCCTGAGTGTACGCACCGGCAACCGCGATTGAAAGTCTGCCGGAGACATTGGCGGATGTCGGAGCGGGCGGGCATGCCGACAAGATTGAAATTTCCCCGGTCAACCGGAGTTATGAAGCAAGGGGCGGGCCAATGTCGCTGTGATAGAGCACCGAAGTGGGGTAAACAGCCTGCCCGCCGTCGATCGGCATCGTGGTCATTGGCCGGCCGGGCCGCCGGCAATTACACCGGCAGGTGTGCCGGTTCCGCCGGATTTATTTCTATTTCCGCCACCTGGTCGAAATAGCCGCGGGCTTTTTGCGGGTCTTTATAGACCCGCAGATAAACGCGGCCCAGCCACAGCAACGCGCGCAGGTGCCGCGGATTAAACAGGAGGCACGTTTCAAGAGCCTGAACGGCCCGCTCAAATCTGTTAAGCCGGATCAGCGCCAGGCCCAGTACATAGTGTGCCGCCGGGCAGGCATGCATGAGGCCCACCGCCTTTAAGGCGGACTCCGCAGCCTGCTTCCACCGCCGCGTTGCCAGGGCACAACGTGCCATGCCCAGATGGGCAATGGGGCTGTCGCCATCAATTTCCAGTGCTCTGGCATAGGCACGGCGGGCCAGGCTCCACATGCGGCGGCGGGCATAGACACTTCCTATGGCACAATGCAATCCGGGCATCCGCGGGTTGCTTTGCTCGGCGAGCCGTAAATGCCGCATCGCCGCGGCGGCCTTGCCTTCCGCAAACAGCAGCGACCCCAACAGCAGGTGCGCGGGCGGACTTTCGGCATGGCCGGAGACAAGTTCCTCCACGATACTCCGCGCTTCACCATGGTGCCCGGCGTGTTGCAGACATTGCGCCAGGAGCAGGCGGATCCGGGGCCGGTCGGGAATCGCGGCGCAAAGTTTTCGCAGCAGCGGCAGCGCCGCGGTGAAATCTCCGCCGGCGAGCAGGGCAATGGCCAGATTGTACTGAATTTCCTGTGTTGCCAGCGTCACAGTCTTGCCGCTATCCGCATCCAGCGGTGTCAGATAACCCAGCGCCACAAGTTGATCTACCGCCTCCTGGGCTTCCATCGGATCGTGCCGCCGCTCCGCCGGGTGCATGCCCGCGTCGCCGGTCTGCGATTCCCATGAATCGATGCGGTTTACCTCCGGTGTGATTTCAAACGCCTGCCCCAGCACCTTGCCATCCATGTCCCGGCCCACCGGCAACCCGAAAAGCGTCAGGATGGTCGGCGCGATATCCAGAATGCCGGCGCCATAGACCCGCTGATCCCGCAATATGCCCGGACCGGAAAGGCAGAATATTCCAAACGGTCGGTGACAAACCGTGGGTCCGGAAGGCTCATTGGGGATGGCGCGCGGGCGCAAATGATCGCTGTAAAAGCCATGATCGGACAGCACCAGGATATGCGCGGCGGGGCCGGCCAGTTGCATCAGGCGGCCCAGCATCAGGTCATGATACTGATACGTACGCGCCACCACATCACGATAAAGCTCAAATTCCCGCTCCGGAACCTCCGGAAGCCGCGGCGGGTGAAAGGGCATAAATGCGTGCGACAGATGATCAACGGCGTCAAAATAGACCGCCGCAAAATCCCATGTTCGATTTTCCATCAGCCAGGTCGCCGCGGCGTGCACGCTCATGCTTTCCGCCAGCATGCGGGCCAATGTGGCCAGATGGCGGTCTTTGGTCTGATCCACTTCCGCCGCCCGCGGCACAAATGGCAGAATCATGCCTGATTCCATTTCGCCCGGATGAACGCGTAAACCGATCAGATCGTCTGCTATTTCCGGTGGATACACGGTGCCCGCCTTCACCGGCCATTCTTCCCCCGGTGAACCGGGGGCCTTCTGAAACATTTCGCTCACGCAGGCACCCCGGACAGGCTCCGCGGGATGGCCTGCGAACCAGCCGGTCACCTGAGATTCCAATCCGGACTGCGAAAGAATATTCCACAACGCTTTGCAGCGGCGGGAGGTGCTTGTGAACGGCCGCACACAGCGGTTGTCCGCATCCGGCTCAATAAATCCGAGGATACCATGTTTTTCCGGTCGCTTTCCTGTGGCGATGGACGTCCAGAGCATGGGCGAAATCATCGGTTCCATACTGGCCAGATTTCCCATGACGCCCTGTTCAATCAGGCGGCCCAGCGATGGCATCAGGCCCCGCTCAAGCAGAGGGTTAATAATTTGCCAATCCGCTGAATCCCAGCCGACGAGCAGCAGTTTGCGCGCAATTCTTTCAGCCATCCCTTAATTCCTGACTTCCAGCCCGTTCATGGTGTTCCCGCATGATCACACACGGCGACCACGGCCAGTCGGGCAGGCTACCGCACTCATGTTCACAATGCGCAAAGAAATCAATAGCGATTGGTAAAGCCGGCCCGGTGGCGTTGCCGACATTCCGCGTTTCGTCCGGAAAATGTTGATCCCATGCTCACAATTTTCGGACGCATGACATTCACAACTTTCGCCAAATCTTTATTTTCTCCCAACAATCCGGCGGTACACTTGTTTCGCGGTTGGAATCCGGCACGGGGTGCCGGGGCTTGCAGCCGCCGTCTTGTGTGTCAAATATCGGCATTGTGCCGGTGGAAGTTAGAATTTTTCAGGAGAACAGTATGATGGTCAGTAAGCGGATCAAGACAGCAAAAAAAGGAGACTGGCGGCTGGCGGCAACTTTCAGCGCCATCGCCGCAGGATGCGGTTTTATCACCTGCGCTGCTCCGGCTGCCGACGCGACGATTCTTTCGCCGCAGCATGTCGTGGTGGTCATTGAGGAAAACCATTCCTACAGCCAGATTGTGGGCGATACGACCGATGCGCCCTATATCAATAACACACTCATCGGCCAGGGCGGGCTGCTGTACTCCGGTTCCTATTCGCCGGAACATCCCAGCCAGCCTAATTATCTGGATATTTTTTCAGGCAGCGACCAGGGCATCACGGGTGATTATTTACCCACGGCGCCGCAATATTCCGAACCGCTGGCCAATGCGGCGAACCTGGGGGCGCAGCTGCTGAATGCCAAAGATACATTCCAGGAATACAATCAGGGCTTTTCCGCTATCAATAACGCCACCAGTTATAATCAGACCAGTTACAACCCTTACACCGGTATATCGGGGGCAACTTCCGCCCAGCTAAGCGATACCTATGTGCGTAAGCACAATGCGGTGGTCAACTGGGTGAACCCGACGCTTACCTCGGTATCGGGTAATCTGCTTCCGCTTTCCACCATGTCCGGCTTCAGTCAGTTTCCCACCACCGCCGCCGGATACGCGAATTTGCCCACGGTTTCCTTTGTCGTCCCCAATCTGGAGAATGACATGCACAATGGCAGCATTGCCACCGGTGATACCTGGCTTTCCCAGAACATGAACGGCTACCTGCAATGGGCCAAAACGCACGACAGCTTGCTGCTGGTTACCTGGGATGAGAATAATTACACCTTGCCGGACGGCAATCATATCGCCACCATCGTCAATGGCGACCCGTCACTGTTTCAGGCGGGCAATTCCCAGCAGGTATTCAACAGCTACAGCGTGCTGCGAACATTAGAAGATATGTATGGTCTTGGCTATGCCGGAAATGCGGCTACCTCACCCGATCTGGCGACCAATGCCGCCGGTCAGCTGATTGCCACACCCGAGCCTGCCTCATTGGCCGTATTGTTGATCGGTATCGCCATGGCGGCGCTGCCGGTTCGCCGCCGATTGGCCGGCCGACGATAAGCCGCCCGTGAATCCGTGACCATGTGTTTTAAATCAGAATTTTGCAGCAGGAGATATA
>JAJZEY010000364.1 GCA_021805585.1 Planctomycetota bacterium | reverse complement strand
CAACACGGGTTTCAAAAGCCAGAACATCCGATCGCGGATTTTTACGAACGATGGCGGCGGTAATTAACGCCGCCGCGTCCACACACCGCACGGTCGTTGTTCCGCCGGCGCGTACGCCCGTAATCGGCGAGTGCATGGACCGTGAAATATCCGGACAAACGTAAATGTGTCCGTCGATGGCCGGTACGTTTTCAATCGCGGTTTCCATGGCATCCTGCAAGGCGTCACGCACGATGGCCGGAACCTCGGGGCCGATACCCATATAAGCCGCCATAAGCTGGTATGGCAGCACCCGCGCTTTGGTAATCAGTTCGGGCGCACGAAGTTTCCGCGCAATGGCATCGGTCGTCTGACCGCAGGAAAACACATTGTGCCGGGCAAAGGTATTCAGATTCATGCGCGTCATCTGCCAGGAACCGCTCACCGCAATGGCTCGCCATTGCGCATCGGAGAGTTTCAGCGAGGTGAGCATCTGGAACGGAACTTCCGGCATCGGGGCCGTCTGGTCCGCTTTAAACACCTCGTAGGACTGAATAATTGGCGGAAGGTCCGCTGCGATGTAGGGACGACCAATCAGATAGCCGAACATTGCTTTGCGGGATGCTGTTTCCGGTCGGGGGTGAACCATTCGGATAATATCCGCCAAAGACGGGTCCTGCCCGACGGAACCGCAAAACAAAGAATCATCGCTGCGGCTTTCCAGCCAGGTCTCAACGAGCCGCTTGGGCAGCGTTCCCAAAGATTTCCGTCCAACCGCTCCAGAACGCATAATCTGCACAAAATTGCGGAGCATTTTTGGCGAATCAATCACCCGATCAAAAATCTCAACCAAAAGCGCCGGCCCGCGAACCGACAGTATTGCACACAAAAGTGCGGGCATATCTTTCATGTGGCCGCGGCTTCGGCAGAACAACGCCGTGCGGGCAATAAATTCCGGATCAACTTCTGTGCATAGCTTCAGAACGGTTGCCAATTGGTCCTGACCCGTGGCATAACAAGTATCGTTCATGCAGCCGGTCGCGACATATTGGGCCAGCATCTGTTTGGGGGAAAACTTATAAGCTGGTGCGCCTTCGCTGTTCTGCGCATCGGTCGGCCGAACGAATTCCCCCATGATTGACTGAAAAAGCGTTTTGTTGGCCATGGTCAAGTCTCCTTGGTTTGCTTCGCGTCTGTTGCGGATCAGCCATGCGGTGGACGATTGCCTGCGGCAACCATTGCCGCAGCCTTACGCCTGACGCCCTGCGTTAAAGCACAAGCCGTGCCAGAGCGCGAATGTTGCAAATGAAAAATTGATAACTCTCTTATGCATATGGACTTATATTATAAGAAATGCGGTTTATAATGAAAAATCGATTTCGCTCGCGCGCGGAGAGATATTATTTTATAGGATAAACTGCTATAATATAAACTATGAATAAGAAGAAGACGGTGGTCCTGGGCTTTCTGGGTGCGGTGTTGGACGCGGGGGGCAGGCCTGAGCGCTGGGAGCGCTGGCGGCCAACCGTATCGCTTTGCCGCCACGAAGATTTTCTGGTGGATCGTCTTGAACTTTTAACCCAGAAAAAATTCAACACCCTTTTCACGCAGGTTCTCGAAGATATTCATAGCGTTTCTCCGGAAACACAGGTAAACGCGCATGTGCGCGAATTGACCGACCCGTGGGATTTTCAGGAGGTCTACGGTGCCCTGCATGATTTCGCCCGTGCTTATCCTTTTGATACTCAGAAAGAGGACTATTACATCCACATAAGTACATGCACCAATGTCGCCCAGATTTGTCTGTTTCTTCTGACGGAAGCCCATTATCTTCCCGGTAAACTGCTGCAAACCGCACCGCCTTCCGGCCATCGCACTGCGGATCCCGGGACCTATTCGATTATTGATCTGGACCTGTCGCGTTACGACCGCCTGGCCTCGCGATTTCAGCAGGAAAAAAAGGAGGGGCTGGCGTTTCTAAAAGGGGGAATCGTAACCCTTAACGGACCCTTCAATAAATTGATGGAGGAGATTGAACATGTGGCCATTGCCTCCAAGGCCCCGCTGCTGTTAATGGGGCCGACCGGAGCGGGTAAATCGCAGTTGGCGCGGCGCATTTACGATCTTAAAAAAAGCCGTCGACAAATGAATGGTCCCTTCGTGGAAATAAACTGTGCCACCTTACGTGGCGACGCCGCTATGTCCACCCTGTTCGGGCACGTGAAGGGCGCGTTTACAGGGGCTATGGCCGCGAGGCCCGGTTTGTTGCGCGCCGCCGACGGTGGCATGTTATTTCTGGATGAAGTCGGCGAGCTTGGCCCGGATGAACAGGCCATGCTGCTCCACGCCTTGGAAGAAAAGCGATTTCTGCCCGTCGGTGCCGATCATGAATCCAAAAGCGATTTTCAATTTATTGCCGGCACAAATCGGGATTTGCAGGCAGCAGTCCATTCCGGCGGCTTTCGTGAAGATCTTTTTTCGCGGATCAATCTGTGGACCTTTCGCCTGCCGTCACTTCGCCAGCGGCGTGAGGATATTGAACCCAATGTTGCCTTTGAACTTGATCAGTTTGCCGCTCGACAGAACCGCAACGTGACATTTAACAAGGAGGCCTATCACAGATTTATCCATTTCGCCAAATCACCGGCCGGGGTATGGGCTGGGAATTTTCGTGATCTAAATGCCAGTATCAATCGCATGGGGACGCTCGCTTCTGGCGGACGTATCACCTTGGAACTTGTGGAGGAGGAAATTCTGCGCCTGGAAAGGCAGTGGACCGTACAAGGAAATGCCGGCGCGGACAATCGCGATCCGTTAAAATCGTTTTTTTCAGCAGAAAAACTTGAAACCATTGATCTGTTTGATCGCCTGCAGTTGCAGGGTGTAATTGAAATATGCAGCCGGGCGGACAATCTGTCCAATGCCGGGCGCATACTGTTTTCAGCCTCGCGAGGCAGGAAAAAAGTGTCAAACGACGCCGATCGCCTGCGCAAATATCTGTTGCGTTTCGGCCTTCAATGGTCCGACCTGCGGCCCAGCCCTCACCCCGACATTTCGCGTGCAAAGATCGAAAATAGTGACTGATCCCCGTCATTATGACGGGGCGATTCGCTTGGGCGGTAGCCCGGCGAAAATCTCCGTTGCCAAATCCGTCAACCCGCGCCGTTAGAAGGTCTACAGAAAACCCAGCCCTCATGCATGAAGATCATCCTGCTTTTGATTGATTATGATCGGAACAGTCCAACGCCGTGGCTGCGGACTTGTTTGGCCGGCTCAGGATTTCCGCGCACCGGCCGCGGACCAGTTGCCACCAGTTACTTTTATCCGAAGCGCGTGTATATCATGCATATTAATATGTCCACGTACAACATCCGGGCGCAAACTATACAGCAGAAACCCGTGCTGGTGGGCATTGGTCCGGTAATTCAGCGGCTGACGGGTAAACAGATTGTTCGGAAGTGCCGGTAGGTAAATTGGCACAAGAGCGGATAGCTCCACCGGAAATTGACCATGCTCCTTCCGGTAAAGTGCCAGCGCCACGGTCACCACAGTGAGTTGGCGCACGGTCAGCGCGGTTTCCCGCAGCATCGCTATATCCGTTGCACGCGGACGTTGGCTGGATATGAAAACCGCCAGCGGTCGCAATAAGGTATTCGACCAGCGCGACCAGGCCGAACCGCCTGTGATGCCCAGTCGCGGTTCGGAAATGGTTCCGGTCAGTTGTATTTTGTCGTTGCCGGAATAGGCCGAAAACCGGGCCTCCGCGGCGGCCAGCCTGGTTATTTGAGCCGGGAAGGGGTGCACATGCACGGCTGTAATTTCCGCATCAAATAGTTGATTGGTATCGTGCATCAGACCGGCGTAGTCGATTGGCAAAAACATTGCCTGCAATGTTCGCAATGGTGTCGGATGGTGCCCATCGAAAAATGTCGCCGGACCAAATCGGTTCGCCTGCTCAAGTTCATTCAGAACATCATAACGTGCGTCGTTCAGGGGGCCTGTCAAAAGTGGGATCGGCGGCAAATGGCTTAGATATCGGCCTAATGCTTGCAACTGCGGCACGGATATCCGGCTGGAAGTGGCAATCGCCTGGTCCAAGTTCATAGCGGATGATTCAATGGTCATGGCAATCAGATAACGGATCGTGTCGGGTGACTGAAAAAGCAACTCGCCCAGGCTGAAAACCGCCCGGGCCTGACGCAATGCCGCCAGGGTATTTCCCTGTCCAAGTTCCAACATGGCACTGGCGGCCGCCAGATGAGTCAGGGAATCCATCGCAACTTCGTCCGGACCTGCGCAGTCGACAAGCCCGCCATCCGGACTTACCAGCGGTATGTAATACCGCGGTCTTTTTGCGGCGCGGAAAATAAGCGTCAGCGCGCGATTGTTTGCCTTTATCCAGCCCCTGGCATTCGGATACGCGTGCCCTGTCCACGGGCGCATTTGAAGTCTGGTCTCCAGTGCCCAGTTCTGCGATTCGGATGCCGTTTTGCCCCCCGTCGGCTGGCGGTTTGTCCAATTGGAAAACCTGATAAGGCCCGCAGAATGAGGCCCGAATGGACGCATTCCCAGCCGCGACATGATAATCGGAATCGCATGCAGCGTCAGTGGAAAAAATTGCGGACCGGCGGCCTTTATTAACAGTGGCACCGCGTTGTTGGCCCTGGTAACGCCGATCGACGATTGCTGATTCATCGCGGCCAGATAATTAACTTGGCCATCTTTTTCCTGCGGCCTGGTCAGACGTGTGGTATCGTAGCCCGCTGGAACAATCCGCCACACCCGAAGCCATATCTGATCCACCACCAGAATCAAGATCACGACCAAAAGAATACCGGCGATGCGGCGGAGTGCTTTTCGATTTTTGGGCATGGGACGGTTCCTTATAGCCAAATTAGAATGTGATAAACATGCCGCGATCTATTGTCCCTATCCATGATACACCGCTGGCAACGGCGCAGCGAACGCAGCCGCATAGCGCCGCTGATCCGCCTATCAGAAGGCCGGCAAGGCGTCCGCCCGCCGCATTTTTGGGGGTCGGGAATCTCGCCCGACAAATGGCACGGCAACGATGTCAGCCCCGGATGACCCCGCCCAGGCCGGCACGCCTGATGCCCACAAAACAATTGCCGATCGCCTCTTTCCGCCGGCCTGAAAAGTTGCGAATCTATTTTCGTCACAAGCGTAAGGTGAGTGATGATGCCCTTGGAAGCAAATGTAGGGCAAAGGGCCTTCGGCTGGAACTCCTCGTCAATCCATTGACGACTTTAATTACACACACGCTTCTGATAAAATGCACGAAGTTGTTTTTGCACGGGACCCTTAGCTTGGCATATTGATTCATCGCCAACAATGGTCGGCACCGGCCGTGTCTTTCGCAATGATAATCCAAGGCGATCGGGTGGATCCGCGGGGGCTATTGAATTATCCTTTAACCGATCTTGATCGGGCCGGATTTCATCAGCCGGTTGTGGCGGCGTTCCACCCGCCCCGATCGGGCAGGTGCCGTGGCATTTTCGGCAGCAAATACCCGTAGGACATAATCGGGTCCTTTTCCAAAGATTACAAAAAAGGGCCAAACGCAATGCAGGACCATCCCGAGTCTCCAGATGAATCATCACCCGCGATCGGGCCTGGGCGGCAACCTCGCGCCGTTTTGCCCAGAAACACACATACGGATGAATATCCGAGGCGGACGCGGATTGGGCACCGCACGCGTAGATATGCGCTTATCTGTGTGCAGACTATTTCCTCAACTTCTTGTGGCTGTCTATGCGGATTATTAGTCGGCGTGATTCCAGAAGTCAGCGACTCGTACATGGCGCGGGTCTGGATGGGCGCTGTGTTTCCCATGGCTGTCTTGGCTGGGTGTGCCATGGTCATTCATTGGCTGGGGCGGCGCAGCCGGGTTCAATCGAAAGGTCGACGCAAGGGCATGTGGGTCTTCCTTGCCGGCTATGCGCTGATTTATTTTGGTCATCTGGCGATGCTGGTACGCGCTGCTCAACGCTAAAGTCCTGCGTTCCGGACATGGCCCTGCTAAACCGGCTAGGCCTTTTGCTTACGGATAAACTTCCGCATCTTTAAGCAGTTTTCCCACGCGGTCCTTATCGGACAGGATGGGTTGGGCTGGCGCGTTGGCGCAGGTCAGTGCGGGCCATTGAATGTTCACCGCCGGGTCGTTCCACAGCAAGGTTCGTTCATGGGCCGGGGCATAATAATCGGTGGCTTGGTATTGAACATCCGCCGTGGCGGACAGCACCAGAAAGCCATGGGCGAAGCCGGGGGGAATCCATAACATGTTCAGGTTCTGGCTGGATAGGATCGCGCCGACCCATTTGCCAAACGTCGGCGAACCGAGGCGAATGTCCACTGCGACATCAAAAATTTCACCTTGCGTGACGCGCAGCAATTTCCCCTGCGCCTGCTGAATCTGATAATGCAACCCGCGCAATACGCCGCAGGTGGAAAAGGAATGGTTGCACTGCACGAATTCATGTGAAATTCCAATCGCGGCAAATGCCTTGCGATTGTAAGACTCAAGAAAAAAGCCGCGCGGATCGCGAAACACGCGCGGCTCAAGCAGCAGAACTTCCGGTATTTCCATCGCGGTCGATTTCATGAATTATCCCAGTTTTCCATCGGCGAGTTCCAAAAGGTATCGGCCATAGTCATTTTTAGCCATGGCCGCGCCTGCGTTGGCCAGTTGTTGGGTCGTAATGAATTTCTGCCTCCAGGCCACCTCTTCCGGACAGGCTATTTTAAGTCCCTGGCGGGTTTCAATCGTATGGACAAACATGGATGCATCCAGCAGCGACTGATGGGTGCCGGTGTCCAGCCACGCCATTCCGCGACTCATCGCCAGCACATTAAGCTTTCCGCGTTCCAGATAAATCCGGTTGACATCGGTTATTTCCAGTTCGCCGCGCGGGCTTGGTTTCAGATTGGCCGCAATGTCCAGAACGTCGTTATCGTAAAAATAAAGCCCGGTCACCGCGAAGCGGGATTTCGGCTTCAGCGGTTTTTCTTCAATGGATTTGGCGCGCCCCGCGGAATCAAATTCCACCACACCGTAGCGTTCCGGGTCCACCACGGGATAGGCAAACACCGTG
>JAJZEY010000560.1 GCA_021805585.1 Planctomycetota bacterium | reverse complement strand
GCAATAGACCCCGGCATTGCCGACGTCGTAGCGTCCGCGATGCGCGATTGGGCTGTGGAAAAGGGAGCTACCCACTACACCCATCTGTTCTATCCGATGACCGGCCTGACCGCCGAAAAGCATGACAGTTTCGTTTCTCCGGAAGGGTGCAGCGCGATTCTGGAATTCTCCGGCAAGGAACTCGTGAAGGGTGAACCGGATGCCTCGTCGTTTCCGTCCGGCGGTTTACGGGCTACATTTGAAGCCCGTGGATATACGGCATGGGATCCGACTTCTCCGGCGTACATCCTGGAGAACCCCAACGGTACAACGCTGGTAATTCCCACCGCGTTCGTCTCCTGGACTGGGGAAGCGCTGGACAAAAAGATACCGCTTTTACGGTCTATGGAAGCTCTATCCACCCAGGCCATGCGCGTGCTTAAGTTGTTCGGTAACACCACCGCTACCAAGGTGTTTACGACCGTCGGGGCGGAGCAGGAATATTTCCTAATTGACCGTAACTTTTACTTTGCCCGCCCTGACCTGATTAACTGTGGCCGTACCCTTTTTGGTGCCAAGCCACCAAAGGGTCAGGAAATGGAAGACCAGTATTTCGGCACCATTCCGGAGCGCGTGCTGGCCTGTATGCTGGAAGTTGAACAGGAACTCTACAAACTTGGAGTTCCGGTCAAAACCCGCCACAATGAAGTGGCCCCTGCACAATATGAAATCGCCCCGATTTTTGAAGATTCCAACCTGGCCCACGACCACCAGATGCTGACCATGGAAACATTGCGGCACGTGGCCGAACAATACGGACTTAGCTGTCTGCTGCATGAAAAACCATTTGCCCGCGTCAATGGCTCCGGCAAGCACAACAACTGGTCCATGTCCACCGATTCCGGGGAAAACCTGTTGAATCCGGGTGACACGCCGCACGAAAACGCCCAGTTCTTGGTTTTTTGCGCCGCCACAATCCGTGCGGTGAACAAATATGCCACACTGTTGCGCGTCGCGATTTCTTCGGCAGGAAACGACCATCGCCTGGGTGCCAATGAAGCCCCGCCAGCCATTATTTCCATTTACCTGGGCGAGCAGCTTCAGGATATCATGGATCAGATTGAAGCTGGCGGTGCCAAGAGCACCAAAGCTGGTGGACAGATGGAAATTGGTGTGACCGTGCTGCCCAAGCTGCCGCGGGACGCTGGCGACCGCAACCGCACCTCGCCCTTTGCCTTCACCGGCAATAAATTTGAATTCCGCGCCGTTTCCGCGGGTCAATCCATTGCCGGCCCCAATACCGTGCTTAACACCATTGTGGCCGAATCGCTTGACTATGTGGCGACCCGGCTTGAAGCCGATGTAAAAGCCGGCAAGGATTTTAATAAATCCGTCCAGAGCCTGCTGGTTACGATGATCAAGGAAAACAAACGCGTCATATTCAATGGCGACGGCTACACCGAAGAATGGCACAAAGAGGCCGCCAAGCGCGGGCTGCCTAACCTCAAGACTTCGGTGGATGCAATTCCTCATCTCATCAGCAAGGAAGCGGTGGAGCTTTTCGGCAAATACAAAGTGCTTAGCGAAAAGGAAGTTCACAGCCGTTACGAGATTTACCTTGAGAACTATAAAAAGACCATCACCATTGAAGGTCTTATGACCGCTTCCATGGCACGCACCATGATTCTTCCAGCGGCCATCAGCTACCAGTCCGAGGTGGCGGGCTCAATTGCCGCGGCCAAGGCCGCTGGTCTTAAGGGCAAGTCTCTTTCCGAGCAGCAGAAGATTCTTGTGGAACTCGGTTCCGCGATCGCTGGTTTCCATCAGGCCATTGACAAGCTTGATGCAATTAACGAACACCACGCCAAAGGAGATTCCCTGGCCCACGCCAAGTATTCCCGCGATGTGGTCATACCGGCCATGAACGCGGTTCGCGAATTTGGAGATAAGCTTGAAGCGATGGTTTCCGACAGCGCATGGCCGCTGCCCACCTATCGCGAAATGCTGTTTATCAAATAAGCAGCGGCTTTGGTCAGTGGTTTTCCACTGATGATATCCTTGGATTAAACCCACAGGGTCGATCCGGCAAAGGCCGGATCGGCCCTTTTTTACTGGGCGGCCTGGTTTGCCAATTCCTGCCGGGCGCGCCGGCAATCGAACATTTCAATCTTGTACACCAGCGGATATGATACGCCGACTTGGCCGCCTCTACAGGCGGGCCCCTGACCTCGCATCCAGGCAGAGCCCCGCGACGGAATTGCCGGTATGCGAATGGTGGAGTCTCCGCCAGTCGTCCGAGTAAGTGCAGACAAAGCTCTAAAATAAGGCGTACGCTTATGGACCAGAATTTTGGAAAGTCCAATGTCGACCCCGCGAATCAGTCGGCCGCGCCCATGGCGCAATGCGAAATATCGGGCGAATGGGTGCCCGTTGACGAATTGGTTACATTTCAGGGCAAACGCGTGTCGGCCGCCGGAAAGCAGATGTTGCTGGATCAGCTTGCCGCCGGTGAATCGCCCGCCGGTACTGCAGCCGGAGTTGTGGCGATTGCCTGGGCACAACGCAGGCTCCTCCGGCTGGTGCTGATCTTTATATCGGGCGTTCTACTGGTGGCAGTTGTCGCGGTCTTGCGCCCGTCGGCCGGCTCGGTTGTTCTCCCGGTTGTTCTTTTGATTGGCGGATTGGGTTATCTTGTAATGGTGGTATTTTATTTAATAGCTCTTTACCGTTTAGCGGAGGCGTGTGGCAGCCGTTGGGCGTGGCTGTATGTGGTGGCGCAGTTCTTGTCCATTCTTGGCCTGATTTCCCTGCTTGTATTAATTACCAAATCGAACCGTATGCTGCGGGATGCGGGCTTAACGGTTGGTCTGATGGGTGTCAAAAAATCGGAAATCGAATCGATGGAAACCGGGCTTTCGCGTTAGTCTGTCCCGGTTCTCACGCGGACAATTGTGCGGCCTGTTGACTTACCAGATTCGGCACCAGATGCACTTTAGATAAAGTCCCTCCAGAAACTCGGTCATCACCGGATGGTCCGGGCCTGGCCCGGTGATCTGAAATATCTGCACCCGCCGCTGCGCGCTGCGGGCCGCGCCCTTTAATACATTCATAAACTCAGATATGTCCAACAATCCGCTGCATGAACAGGTTACCAGAAGGCCGCCCGGCTTGACCACCCCCATGCCCAGCTTGTTCAGGTCAAAATAGGCCTGGCGCCCATCGGCAAAATCGGCCCGTTGCGGAATCAGTTTTGGAGGATCCAGAATAACAGTGTCAAAAGACCGTCCGTTTTGTTTCATCTGCCGCAGATAGGGAAAACTGTCGGCGTGAACTGTCTGGTAGCGTGCCGCAGGTATTTTATTCAGGTTGGCGTTGCGCCGGGCCAGTTCAATCGCGTTTTCGTCAAGGTCAACTGCCGTCACATTTGCGGCATTTCCCAGTGCGATCGCATATATTCCGAAGCCCCCGCTGTAGCAGCACAGGTCGAGAACTTGCGCTCCGGCGGTAAACTGAGTCAGTCGCTGCCGATTATCGCGCTGGTCACAAAAAAAGCCTGTCTTATGTCCACCGGCCGGGTCCACCGCAAAGCGCAGCGCGTTCTCCGTAATAATACCGCCCGCAACTGGCCCGATTTTGGCCGCAGGCATAAAAAAGCCTTCCGTCGCCTGCACGGCGGTATCCGCGCGGAAAATCACCCGTTTGATATCCAGCAAAGAAAGAAGCGACTTTTCGATTCGCTCCCGACGGCGGTGCATAGCCAGCGAAAAAAATTCCACTACCGCTGTATCGCCCAGTCGGTCAATAATCAGCCCCGGCAGGCCATCGCCTTCCGCATGGGTGATGCGGTACGCATTGGTGAAGGCATCTAGTTTCAAAATTTCCCGGCGAAAGTGGACAGCCCGTTCCAGCCGCTGTTCTAAAAAAGTTTCATCTACCGGAGTTGCGCCGAATTCAATCATGCGAAGTGCTATAGGGGCCTGGCTGTTATATACAGCGGTTCCGAAGGGCACGCCGTCCCGGTCATATACACTGACCATATCACCGGCGCGCAAGCCGTTGGCGATGCGGCCAATCATTTTACGAAAAACCGATGTGCCATATACCACGTTGCGCAGTTGCACCCATGGCAATGGTCCGCTGTGCGACAACGGTACCATGCGGCCTTTGGCACCGGCGACGGGTCTTTCTTCCGAGTCATCGCCGGCGATTTCCGGCCCGTTTCCAGCCCAGTCCGGCGGGTCATCATCCGGCTTTCGCTGCGATTCGTGGCGCGAATCGCCCGAATTGTCTTCCGCCGCTGGCTTTCGTGAATGTGGTTTTCCTTCCGAATGGCGTGTTTTGTGGCGCATAAGGCTTTTCCAATTTTCCTGTCGATCTTTGGCCTACCGACCTCTATATCGCTCTTCAGCCGGCCGCGGTTTCAGCAGACCGCACCGAAAGGGCAATCCCCGCAGCCAGTGCGGCCAGCAGGGCGGCGTAGGCGTAGGGCCATGTCCAGGATTTGCCCGTCTGATAAATAATTCCCATCATCAGATTGGCTGCAAACAGTCCAATGCTCCGCATTGCAGTCAGCGATCCCATGCCGCTGCCGGTGCTGCCTTTTGGGATGATACGCGAAATAATTGCTGGTTCCATTGTTTCAATCACACCCAGGGCTAACCCCATGACAGCCGCGACCGGATAATAAAACAGACTGTTTCCTCCACTGGCCCATACCAGGGCCATGCCGGCACAGCCCACACCACCGGCAAGATACCCGCCCAGCGCCAAGGCCGTCACACTTCGCTTTTTGCCGACCCGGCCTACGATTAAACCCGTGGCTGCGGAAAACCCGAAAAATACCACATAAGAGAGCACCGCCATCACGCGGCTGTGGCTGGATTGATCCACCGTCAAAATTGGAAAACCAAAGCTAAATGAACTAAACCCATACAGGGCCGTGGCAATCAGCAGCCGCCGGTAAAGCGACTTGTGCTGTGCGGACATCGGAATTGGCGATGGCATCGGACCGCCAGATGCCTCAATTGAGGGGCGTCTGCCCATTCGCGAAAACATAAGCCACACGCTGGACATAAGGAGGGGAATAATGGTCAGCAGAAAAATATATTTTATTTTAATCGCAGCCCAAAAAAGCAGCATAGTTCCCAGTGCCGCCAGAAAGCCGCCCCCAATGTCCAGTGCATGCAGAAAGCCGAACGCTTTGCCCCGATCGTCCGCGTGTACAGCTTCAACCATCATGCCCCGGCGGGGGGGGGAACGGAAATTTCTCGCCCACCAGCCGCCACAGAACAACGCCACGGCGGCCGCCGAGGTGGAAGCCAGTCCGGAAAATGACAACAGTGGAATAAGGAGATTGCCGAACAGGGCGACTCGTTTTTGGCCAAACCGGTCGCCCAGCTTTCCGCCAATCAATGCAAAAATCGCCCCGGGGCCATAAGCTATTGCGGTCGCCAAGGCGAACACCCACACTGGCTGATGCAGCACCAGTACCAGAAACAAAGGGAAAACCGCCAGTACCGATTGATAGCCAAGGTCGGCAAAACAGGCGGAGAGCGAAATAAGCCAGACATCCTGAGTCAGCCAGTGCTGGCGCTTATCTTCCGCTGCCGAGGAACCGGACATGTTGATTTCTGAAGGCATGAGTAACCTTGTTTTAGACCGCCGTTCATGCCAGCAGGCTCCAAAGCCCATCGCAATTGCAGCCGTGCAAAATATTGCCGTCCGCATTCTAAAGCCCCGGCCCGCTTCCCGACAACCCGATAACCGATGGCCGTCGACTCTGCCCCGTCATGTTTCTTGCGAACCATGGATTTTCCCGAGGGCGCGGATGTCCTCATTCGCTTCAAATCGCCGGTTGGGTGGCCCAGCTTAGTTCAAAAAGTCGTGAAGCGGGCAGTTGGCCAAATCCCGATTAACGGCGGCATCCCTTGCAGGCGCGACATCAACCGCGGTCTTGGCAAAACCGGGCCGCCGCACCTATGATATTTATTGAAAGGGCCTAAGGCTATGACACAAACCGCATCTTCACCATCTTCCGCCATGAACCGCGCAGAGGCCGCAAGACGGCTTTCCTCGCGAACCATCGTGGACCCTGCTATCGGCAAAGCCTCCGGAAACGTGCCGGACTCACTGGGGCATTTTGGACCCTATGGCGGGGCATATGTACCTGAAACACTTATGATTGCTGTGCAACAGCTTGCAGAGGAATATGAACGCGCCATTCGTGACCCGGAATTTCGCCGACAGTTTGAATATTACCTGCGCGAATTCGCCGGTCGGCCCACGCGGCTTTATTTCGCCAAACGACTGACCGAATATGCCGGTGGGGCAAAGATTTTTCTTAAGCGCGAAGACCTTGCCCACACCGGTGCCCATAAAATCAACAACACCATCGGCCAGGGATTGCTTACCGTTCGCATGGGTAAAAAGCGGATAATCGCCGAAACCGGAGCCGGGCAGCATGGTGTGGCCACCGCAACCGCGGCGGCGGCTTTCGGCATGTCCTGCGATGTGTACATGGGTTCCGAGGATATCCGGCGCCAGGAACTGAATGTATTCCGAATGAGGCTGCTAGGCACGCGCGTGGTAAGTGTTGAATCCGGCTCGCGTACTCTTAAGGACGCCACCAACGAAGCAATGCGCGACTGGATGGGTTCTGTTGAACATACCCATTACATCATCGGGTCTGTGGTCGGTCCGCACCCGTTTCCTCGCATAGTACGTGATTTTCAAAGTGTTATCGGTCAGGAAACTCGCGAACAGGCCATGAGCATGTTCGGCCGCCTGCCGGATTGCGTAGTGGCCTGCGTGGGCGGCGGTTCCAATGCGGCGGGCATGTTTTATCCATTCGTCAATGATACGCCCGTGCGGCTTGTTGGCGTGGAAGCGGGTGGCCGCGGCCGTGACCTGGGCCAGCATTCAGCCTCGCTTAGCATGGGCAATCCTGGCGTGCTTCACGGGTCGCTTTCCTATGTGCTGCAAGACCCGGACGGTCAGACCGCGGACGTGCACAGTATCAGCGCCGGACTTGATTACCCCGGCGTGGGGCCGGAACACGCCTATTGGAAAGATACCGGTCGCGTGCAATACACTTCCGTAACCGATGATGAAGCGCTGGCCGCGTTTGAACTTGTTGCCCAGCGCTAAGGCATGCTG
>JAJZEY010000008.1 GCA_021805585.1 Planctomycetota bacterium | reverse complement strand
CTGAAGCCCGGCTGTGGCATAATCGCGTGCGCGGCTGGCCAGCGATAGGCCGTTGGTGGTCATGCCCAGTTCCAGCCTCTGATTTTCCGGTGTTGACAGGCGGGCGATTCGCGAAATAATTTCCAGCAATTCGGGTCTTGCCGTCGGGTCGCCACCGGTCAGGCGGACTTTTCGCACACCATGGCGGTCCACCAGGTGCTTCACCAGTCGTTCCAGTTCAACGGGCGTCAGGTCGTAGGCGTTGGCATTGGTATGAAAATCGGGCCGGCAATAGACGCACCGCATCTGGCATGCCTGGGTCAAAGACAGGCGCAGATAGCGAATCCGCCGGTTTGAACTCTCATGCAGCAAATGGACTCCTTTACCCGCGGGACTCCTGATGTACAAAATTGTAACAAATTCATGGCCAGTCCGCGCTGCGGGCACGCAACGGCATGTCGCAACCTGTCCGATTCCCCCGGTGACCGGTTGCCGTCGTTGGTGTTGGCTGCGCCGCTATCCGGCCACGCCCAACGCCACAGACCGGAATGGAGTCGCCGGGGGCGCAGAATCAGGTGGTATTTTGGCACATTGGGTCAGAATCGCGGAAATTTCCGGCCGACAGCTTCCGCATGCGCTGCCGGCGCGGGTTGTCTGTACCACGTCAGCCAAGGTTGCGCCCGGCTGGCCGGAGCATCGTCGGATGGTCTGTTCCCCAACCTGATGGCAACTGCATATCAGTTTGCCCTCCATAGGTGCGGCCGGGCCGGAACCGGGCCGCAGCAGACCGCTGCGCAGGGATTCAAGTTCCGTGCCGTTCTGCAATAGTTCCAGCCATTCCGCATAACGGCTGGTATCACCTACCATCACCATTCCCACCAGCCGATCCTGCCGCACCACGCATTTCTGGTAATAGCCGCGCGCCGTATCCGTTAAGCTGATCACCTGGGTATCCGGAGAATCGGGCGGATCGGTTTCGCCGGCGCTGGCCAGTTGAAAATCGGAAATTTTCAGCACATTGCCCGCCGGTACAGGCCGGAACGGCGCATGCACATTGCCGCGCAGGTATTCGGCCAGTGCCCGGCCGTGCGCCTGGGCGGCGGCGGTAGTGCCGAAAAGGTGGCCCTGAAGCTGGGCGCATTCCCCTATGGCAAATACATCCGGTTGGCTGGTTCGCAGGAATTCATCCACGCATATTCCCTGGGCCGCCTTCAGGCCCGCGGCGCGACCAAGGTCGGCTCGCGGCTCGACCCCTGTGGCAAATACCACCATTCCCGCCGGCAGTGTTTCGCCGGTGCTTAACCGCACATGTTCCGGCCGCATTAACCCCTGAATCCCCGCCAACTCGGACCGCAATGTGACTTTTATGCCGCGGGCCAATAGTTCGCGCTTCAGCAGATCAGCTGCAATTGCATCAAGCTGTCGGCTCATCAGCCGCGACGACCGGTGCACCAGTGTCACGTTCAGTCCGCGGTCGTTGAGTGCCGCGGCCAGTTCTATGCCCAGCAGGCCGCCGCCGATGATGGCAACTTCCCGCGTTGTCCGCGCATCGGCGGATATCCGGTCCGCATCGCCGCGGGTGCGAAGGGTATATACGCCCGTTTGCGGCAGCGGTCCCTGCCATGTTATAAGCGGGCGCGAACCGGTTGCCAGAATCAGCACATCGTAATCATGTTCCGCCCCGGTGCCCGTTGTTATTTTCTTTCGGGCCAATGCCAGTTGGCTGATCGGCGCTTGCGGATGAAATTCCACACCCAATGCCGCAAGTTCCTCGGCGGTCGCCACCAGCAATTCCGGCCAGCGACGGGTTTGGTTTATGTACATCGGCAGCATGACGCGGTTATAAACCAGCTCCTTTTCCGCACTGAAAAGCAGGAGACGGTCTTGCGTGTTAAAAGCCCGATGGGCGCGTATAAACGCCATGGCCGCCGCGCCGGCACCGGCCAGAATAATTTTCCGCGGCGGGGGCGTGTAACGGATCGCATTGACCGTGGCGAATTTCAGTTCAGGCTGACTGGATTTGGCATCCATCGCGGGACTTGTGAGGTTGTTCACGCGGCCGGCGGCCTGGTTTTCCCGTTGCCCCCAGTGCATGGGCACAAAAACCGTTCCAGCGCGAATATCCGTGGTCAGATGCGCGGGCACGCGAATTTCGCCACGCCGATTCACCAGCCGAATCATATCCCCATCTCCAATGCCGCGCGGGGCCGCGTCATCAGGGTGAATGTCGCAAGTTGGCGACGGCGTGTGCCGGCGTAATTTTGATACTTGGCCTGTTTTGGTCATGGTGTGCCACTGGTCGCGCACGCGCCCGGTTGTTACCACCAGCGGGAAATCCGCATCCGGCATTTCCGCTGGCGGGGCGTAGGCTATCGGATGCAGCCGCGCCCGGCCATCCGGCGTGGCGAACTGATGATCGGCATACAGGCGGCTGTCCACCGCCCGATCATGTGCCGCCCCGGACGGAAACGGCCACTGCGCCGGCCCGTGCGATTGCAGCAGACTATGGGACAAACCGGTAATGTCCACATCCGTGCCGGCAGTCAGGCCGACATGCTGATCAAAAATATCCGCCGGTGTCCGCCGCTGAAAATGTTCGCCCCAACCCATGGCATCGGCGAAGCGCAGCAGAATGTCCACATCGGGCAGCGCTGTTCCGGGCGGATCAATTACTTTTTCCAGCAGGCTTATGCGCCGTTCGGCATTCGTCATGGTGCCGGTCTTTTCCAGCCACGTTGCCGCGGGCAGAATCACGTCCGCCAGTTCGCTGGTTTCTCCGGCATAAATATCCTGCACCACCACCAGCTCCGCTTTTTCCAGCGCGGCCTGCACCTGCCAGGAATTGGGAAGCGAGGCCAGCGGATTGGTGGCCACTATCCAGATCGCCTTCATTTTTCCTTCGCCCAGCGACTGGAACATTTCCACAGCCGTCAAGCCCGCCTTGGCCGGTATGGACTTGACTCCCCAGTAATCCGCCACCGCCTGCCGATGGTCCGGATTGGCCATATCCCGATGCGCCGGCAGAAGTGTCGCCATGCCGCCAACTTCGCGGCCACCCATGGCGTTGGGCTGGCCGGTCAGACTCATCGGGCCGGAACCGGGGCGGGAAATTTTTCCGGTTATCAGCGAAAGCGCGATAATCGCAATATTTTTATCCACGCCACGGGAGGATTGGTTTAACCCCATTGTCCACATGCTTAAAAAGCGTCGATCCCCCCCCAGCCATTGGGCTGCTTTCCGAATATCCGCCGCCGGAATTCCGCAGATTATTGCCGCCGCTTCCGCGGTATAGGGTTCTATGGCCGCGGCCATTTCCGGCCAGCCCGTGGTATGATTTTCAATAAAATTCCAGTCCAGTTGATCCGTTTTCCACAATTCGCGGGCCAGTGCATTATAAAGCGCCACATCCGTGCCGGGTATAATTTGCAGGTGCAGGTCCGCAATTGAACAACTGCCCGTGCGTCGGGGGTCCACCACAATCACTTTCACATTCGAATCCGCCTGTTTGCGGGCTTCCATACGACGGAAAAGAACCGGATGGCACCAGGCGGGATTCGCGCCGGCTACCAGAAAGGTATCGGCCAGGTCTATATCCGCGTAGGTCGTCGGCGGCCCGTCGGCACCCAGAGTCAGTTTGTAGCCGGTTACCGCTGCGGACATGCAAAGTCGTGAATTGGTGTCAAAATTATTGGTTCCCAGAAACCCTTTGGCGATTTTGTTGATCAGGTAATATTCTTCCGTCAGGCATTGGCCCGAGCCGTAAAACCCCACCGCGTCCGGCCCGTGCGCCGCAATAATCCGCTTGAATTCGCCCGCAATACGCCCTATCGCATGGTCCCAGGTCACCGGCGTAGCGACTCCGCCGGTGGCGCTGCGGCGACTCGCACGCATGAATGGTTCGGTCAGGCGATTCGCCCGGCTTGCCGCCACATGCAGCAGGGTTTTGCCTTTGCCGCACAGCATGCCGCGGTTCGCCGGATGGTCGGCATCGCCCCGCAACGAAAGCTCGCCATTGCGGTCGCGCTGAATTTCAATGCCGCACCCCACGCCGCAATAGCAGCAGGTGGTTTTATGTATACCGCTAAGTCGCGTCCGCGGCCTGTCGAAATCTGGTGCCGGCTGAATCACCGTTAATCACTCCACCGGCAAATCAACAATAACCATGCCGTTTTCCACATGTGCCGGATAGGCCGTCACCGGGCATTGTCCTTCCTGGTCGCAGGCGCCGCTGACCAGGCTGAACCGGAAGGCATGCAGCGGACAGACCACCGCGCCGTCGGCGATCATGCCGTCCGCCAGCGGTCCGCCTTTGTGCGGGCAGCGGTTGTCCACGGCGTAAACACCGCCCGATCGTGTCAGAAACAGCGCCAGCGTTCGCCGGCCGATTTGGAATGCGCGGCCAAGTCCGAGTGGTAAGTCTGTTATTGGGCAGACAATTACGGCCATGGTTTGGGCCCGCGGGCCCACCACCACCGACGATTCCTCCGGAATATCCGAAGTTTCGTTTGATTCGGTTCTGTTAAGCACTTCAGGCATGACTTATCCTTATATTCATGTAAGTATCAGCATTTGTCCGCAACACAATGCGGTTCATGCCGCCGCTTCAGGCGATGGGCGTAAGAACCGGCAGCGCTACCTGGCGCACCGGGGCAAACTGCCCGGCATATTTCGGATTGCGGCTGTCGTCTTCCCATGGATCCAGCGCGGCCTGAATGCCGGCCGCGGCGCGTTCGTCCAGACCGGCGCAAAGGCCCTGGCTGTCTTCAACCAGAATGCTTCGCAGCTTTTCAATGCCGATGCGCGGAACAAAATCGTAGGTTCTTTCCAGATAGCGAGCATGTTCCTGGTAATATTGCAGGAAGCGTTCGGTTACGCTAATCGCGTCCTGTTGTGATTTCACGCGGCAAAGTGAATCCGCCTTGCGTACACCCACTCCGGCGGCGCCCCCCACAAGAATTTCCCATTCGCCGCCTTCCGTCGCGATGATTCCCACATCCTTCACCGTGGCTTCCGCACAATTCCGCGGACAACCGGAAACGCCCATTTTCACCTTGGCCGGGGTTTCCAGTCCGGCGAATCGTTTTTCAATGGCAATCCCCAGCGCTGTCGAATCGTTGGTGCCAAAGCGGCACCATTCGGAACCGACGCAGGTTTTGCATGTGCGAAATGCTTTGGTATACGCATACCCGCTGACCATGCCCAGGTCCCGCCAAATATCCGGCAGCAATTCTTTTTTCACCCCCAGCAGATCAATCCGCTGGCCACCGGTAAGCTTCACGGTCGGCACGTTGTATTTTTTCGCCACCAGTCCGATCTTCACCAGTTCGTCGGCGGTCGTCACGCCGCCGTAGATGCGCGGAATAACCGAAAAGGTTCCATCCTTCTGTATGTTTCCATGGACACGGTCATTGACATAGCGGCAGTCCCGCTCATCGACATATTCTTTATGCCAAAGCGACCGCAGCAATATCGCCAGCCCCATGCGCGATTTTTCATCATCTTTGGTGGCCAGCGCCGCCATGACTGATGAAACGCTTTTCAGTCCGCGTTCCAGAATTGCGGAGCGCAGAGTCGGTTTATCCATGGGAATCGCCGACACATACCACGATTCGCCGGGATCGGCCTTTATTTGCCCGGCGATTTCCTCGATCAGTTCTCGGATCATTTTCTTGCAACTTCCGCAGCCCGTGCCGGCGCGCGTGGCCTTGCCCACCGCGGGAACCGTGGTTTTGCCCGCCTTAATCGCTTTGCATATCTGTCCTTTGGATATGCCGTTGCAGTCGCAGATTTGTTTATTATCGGGCAAATCCGCAATCGAATAGCCGCCCGTCGCCGGTGTCGCGGTCCCGAATAAAAGGTCGGCGCGTCGCGTGGGCAGCGGTGCACCGGACTGCATAAGTGCCAGCAGGTCGGAAAAGCCGTCGGTATCCCCAAGAAGCGTCGCCCCCACAAGTTTGCCATCCCGCACGATTAATTTTTTATATTGACCGCCCGCTGGTTCTTCATAACGGATAATCTCATCACTCGGCAGCCCGTCGCGCTCCCCCATGCCCGCGACATTCACACCCATGACTTTCAGCTTGGTGCCGGTGACCGACCCGCGGTAACTTGCTGTTGGGTTCCGCCCGGTGATGTGGTCCGCCAGCACCTGACACTGTTCCCAGATTGGTGCCACCAGCCCATACACCTGCCCATTGTGCTGGCAGCATTCACCTACTCCGTATATGTCCGGGTCGGATGTCCGCATCTGGTCGCTGACCAGAATGCCGCGCTCGGTTTGCAGGCCCGCATCCGCGCCGATTTCCTTATTCGCACGGATCCCGGCGGAAATCACCACCATGTCACATGAAACCCGTCCGCCCCCCTTGAATTCGACTGCGCACACCGCGCTTTGTGCGTTGGCGTGCAGCTTCGCGACCGTTTGGCCGCAATGAACGGTTACACCCATGGCCGAGATTGTTCGGCCCAGAATCGCACCCGCGGCCGCGTCAAGCTGCACCGCCATCAGATGACCGGCGATTTCCACGACCTCCACTTGCGGCCCGTGCGTCAGCAGCCCGCGCGCTGCTTCCAGGCCCAGCAGGCCGCCGCCTATTACCACCGCACGGCTTGATTTTTTCGCCCATTTTTCTATGGCCCGGCAATCATCCAGCGTGCGGAATACGAACACACCATGCAAATCCACCCCCGGAACCGGCGGGACAAACGGCCGGCTGCCCGTGGCAATTATCACTTTGTCATATTCCAGGGTGCGCCCGTTCATCAGCATGATTCGGCGCTTGGCGCGGTCCAGACCGATCGCCGCCTGGGATGTAATGAGTTCAATTCCATTGCGTTCGTACCAGTCCAGCGGATTAAGTGTGATTTGTTCCGGCGACTGGCTGCCATTAAGCACATTGGACAACAGAATGCGGTTGTAGTTGCCGCCCGGTTCCACACCCACCATCGTCATGGAAAACAGACTCGGGTCTCTATTTAGAATTTCCTCCGCCACGCGCGCTCCGGCCATGCCGTTGCCAATTATCACCAGCCGTTGTGTGTTGTTGCGAATCATGGTCAAACTCCCGAAAAATCCATCCGCCGCCCACCACCGACGGACCGAAAAATTACCGTCGGATCGCCGCTGCGGAGCGGCCTAATCCGTCCGCCGCCGACATAAAA
>JAJZEY010000164.1 GCA_021805585.1 Planctomycetota bacterium | reverse complement strand
GGCTGGCTTTATTTTTAAGGGCAGCGGCTTTTACCAAACGGATTACCGTTCGGATGGGTACAAGGAGTCCGCAAAAAAGGACTCGGCACCCGCCGCATCACCCCCCGCCGGGGCACCGGCCACCGACGGAAAATCGGAATCCAAAGGCGGCACCGAAAGCGGTTCAACCGTCCCGGCCACAAAAGCCGCGGATTCCCCGGCTTCCAGCGGAAATTCTGAACCATCGCGAAAGTCTTCCGAAAAGCCCGCGAAGCCAGCCACGAAATCCAAATAGTATGGGCGGAGTCACACATCGCTCCGGCAGGAAACGGTACGCTATGTCCGACATGCCAAATATCCCCGCCGACAACGCACGACAGAGCTGGTTCCAGGAGGTCTGGCGCAGTCGCGAAGAAAAGATTTACCCGCAACTGTTCGGAAGTGATCCGGACGGCATTTTCCGTATGACCGATGAAATTATTCGTCAACTTGGACAGAAGGAAATTGATCCGCGCTGGAAAACAATCAGCGTGTTGCGCTTTTGCCCTGATCAGACAAACGCAGAATGCCTGTACGTGACCAGTGGCCTTTCGACTCCGTGGGGGCTTGAACCGGGCCAACATAAGGCCGACGATTTCAGTGGCCTTGGCTTCGAGTTTTTTATGCGGTTTTCGGAAAAAGCCGATTTCGCTGCCACCGTGCTCCTCTGGCTGGCGGCGGTTCAAACGCTGGTCGCCTGCGGGCTGTTGCGCGGCGAACTGGTGGAGGCACTGGATCGGGTGCCGCTGGGCCGGCCGCTGGCCGAAGGATCCCTGCTTGACACACTGTTCATATTTCAACCGGCGGATATTCCCGCGGCATTTGAACTTCAATCCGGTAGGGTGGACCTGTTCTGTGTCACCGGTATTACAACGATGGAAAACGGCTTTGCGAAAAGTCAGGGCGGAGATTCATTGCTGACATTGCTGCGGCACCATGACGCTGACCGCCTGACGAATATTCGCCGCGCAAGCGTGGTTTAACGGCGGACGCCAAGCTGAACGGCCCCGCGGTCGCTGAACTGGCCGACGGGGATAAAGGCATTGGGTGAAGCGAGCGGGAAGTTTCATAATCGGAAGGTTATACTGGAAGCATGACAACCAAACGCATACACGAAACAGATGCTGACAGCGGTACCGGCGAAACGGGATCGGAAACCGCGATTCAGGCAACCGCCTCCCATAACGATTCGCGTCCATCCATATTGGGGATGAATGTTGCCGCCCTGGAGGCACAGGTCACTGGAATGGGCATGCCGAAATTCCGCGCGGCCCAGATTATGGAATGGATCTACCGGAAGCGGGCCACCGGCTTTGCACAGATGACCAATCTTTCTCTGGCGGACCGAACCGCCCTGGAAGAAAAATTCACCCTGTTTACGGGTGAACTGGTGCGCCATTTGCGAGCCACCGACGGCACGGAAAAATGCCTGTTGCGGTGGCCCGACGGCGGCCTGACCGAAAGCGTCATGATTCCGTGTGATGAGGACGCCCTGGACGAAACCGGCCGCACAAACCTTACCCTGCGCCGCACGGCCTGTCTTTCCACCCAGGTGGGCTGCCCGGTCGGGTGCGCCTTTTGTGCCAGCGGACTGGCCGGTTTCAAGAGCAATTTGCAAACCAGCCAGGTGGTGGAACAAGCGCTGCGGCTGACCCACCTGCTGCCGGCGGACGGTCGGCTTAGCAACGTCGTCTTCATGGGAATGGGCGAACCGCTGGCGAATTTTGATGTGACCGTCAGCGCCATCGGTATTTTAATGGCTCCGTGGGCATTCCATATTGGCGGGCGAAAAATTACCGTCAGCACGGTCGGCCTGCCGCCGCAGATACGCAAGCTTGCGGATGTGGGTGTACCGGTCACTCTGGCCCTTAGCCTGCACGCCCCCAATGATGAATTGCGCAAGCGGATTATTCCCTGGGCAAAAGGGATCGGACTGGACCAGTTAATTGGGGCGTGCCAGTATTACTTCCAAACCACCGGGCGGGAGGTAACACTGGAATATATCATGCTTGATGGTGTGAATACCTTGCCGGAACATGCGGATGAACTCGCCGCAATAGCACGCCGAATACGGGCCAACGTCAACCTGATTTATTACAACGAAGTGCCGGACCTGGCCTTTCGACGGCCTTCCGGCCCGACCATGTTTCAGTTTCAGACCCGTTTACGCGAATTGGGTGTTAAGGCGCATGTGCGAAAAAGCCGCGGCCGGGATATTGCCGCCGCCTGCGGCCAGTTAGCCCGGCAAGATTCGCCGGGCGTAAATCCGGCGGTGAAAATAGATTGATTTTCGCCCGAGCCGCATCCGGGCCATACGGCGATGATTTGGCTTTGAGGAACAGGTTCCATAGAATTCAAGTTGTATGTTAGCCTGCGGGCGGAATTGCACGGAGTTTTCATGCGGCGCGTGGTTGTGACTGGATTGGGAGCGGTTTCTCCCCATGGTTTAAGTACAAAAGAATTTTGGAATGGGTTGCTGGATGGCAAGTCCAGCACCACCACGCTGACACAATTTGACAGCGGCACATTTCCCAGCCGCGTGGCCGGCGTAGTGCCCACGTTCAAAGTTACGGACTTTGTACCCAAAAGCTATCGCAAAGCGACTAAAATCATGGCGCGGGACATTGAACTTGCGGTTCTTGCCGCCGACGGCGCACTGCGGGACGCGAAAATCGCCACCAGGGGAATTATTGAATCCAGCGGTGGAAAAATACCGGATGACACGTGGTACCAGCCGAATCCCGCGCGACTGGGCTGCAATATTGGTGCCGGGCTGATATGTGCGGATTTAACGGAACTTGCCGCAGCTCTGGCGCAGGCCAAAGCCCCCGATGGCGGTCTGGATATGCAGCGCTGGGGCCGATCGGACAATCCAAACCAGACCAGCGGCATGGAAAATCTGACTCCGCTTTGGCTGCTTAAATATCTTCCGAACATGCTCGCCTGCCATGTCAGCATTATTCATGATACACAGGGCCCCTCCAACACCATTACGTGCGGGCAGGCCTCAGCCGGACTGGCCCTGGGTGAAGCCTGCCGCACCATCGCGCGCGGCCAGGCGGATATGGCCCTGGTCGGCGGCTGCGAATCCCTGATTCATCCCGTCGGGCTGATGCGATGGTCTTTGCTGAATCGCGTGAATACCCAAGCCAACGATCACCCCGCGGAAGCCTGCCGCCCATTGGATATTGACGCACGGGGCACAGTCATAGCCGAAGGAGGCGGCGTTCTGGTGATTGAGGAATTAAATAGTGCGTTGGCGCGTCACGCGGAAATTTATTGTGAAATCGCCGGGCTTGGGGAATCCAGCTCTGGCCAGAATGTTTGCCAGGCGGACCCAACCGGCGAAGCCCTGGCGGTGGCCATGCACAAGGCCATGGCCAAGGCCGGAATTTCCGCTGATGCGGTGGATATGGTCATTCCATCCGGTTATGGCATTCCGGGCTATGATCAGGCCGATGCCGCGGCCATCCGCACCGTATTCGGTGCCAAAGCACCTTTTGTGGCTCCGGTTCGCGGCGGCGTGGGCGATTGCGGCGCGGGAAGTCAGGCGTTGGACCTTGTGGCCGCCGCATTGGCCATCGACGCCCAAAATGTGTTCCCCGTGGTAAACAACAACCACCCCATTGCGGGATTAAATATTCCGCATAAATGCCACCACGACGTGAACCTTCGCCATGTGATGGTCCTGTCAACTTCCCTGGCGGGACAAAATTCCGTGGTGGTTTTCCGCAAAACGGTTCCGCCGGGCACCTGACCGGAATCGGCACGGGAATAAGCGCCAGGCGGTTCGCTCAATCAACCGTCGGCGGGCACAACAAATGGAGATGTTCAGATGCAACAACGAGTCGTTATTACAGGAATGGGTTGGGTCACGCCGCTGGGGCGCAATCTGGATGAAGTCTGGCGCGGTCTGCTGGCCGGCGAAAGCGGTATCGCGCCGACCACGCTGTTTGACGCACGGTCATTTCCCACAACCTTTGCCGCGGAAGTAAAAAATTACAGCTTTCCCGCGGACCTTGCCGCCACCGGCCGCCACACCCATGCGGCGCGTGCCACGCTTTTTGCGTTGGACGCGGCGCGCCAGGCCTGGCTGCAGGCGGGCTTGGGAAATACCACCACGGAAAGAAGTTATATCAATCCTTATGATGTGGGTGTGTACCTTGGCGGCGGCGAAAGCCCGGTGGAATTTGACCCGTTCACCCGCACCGCATTGGCCGCATGGGACCCGGAAACGCGATCGCTAAACATGCCCGAATGGGGCACCCGTGCAATGAAAGCTTTTCATGCCATGCGTGAAATTGAACAGGAACCCTCCATGCCGATCGCACATTTAAGCATGGAATTTAACGCCCGCGGACCGGCTATGAACTGCCTGACGGCATGCGCCGCTTCCACGCAGGCGCTGGGCGAAGCCATGGAAATCATCCGCCAGGGAGATGCCAAAATCATGATATCCGGCGGTGCGCATTCCATGATCCATCCGTTCGGCGTTACCGGTTTTAATCGCCTGACGGCCTTGTCCACGTTTAATGACAATCCACGGCGCGCCTGCCGCCCCTTTGACGCCACCCGTGGCGGATTCGTGATTGGTGAAGGAGCCGGCATTCTTATCCTGGAAAGTCTGGACCACGCCAAGGCACGCGAGGCCACCATCCTGGCCGAAGTGGTGGGTTACGGCAGCTCCGCGGATGCCTACCGTGTCACCGACCAGCATCCGGAGGGGCGCGGGGCAGTGGTGGCCATTAACGAGGCGCTGAAAGATGCGGGCCTTACCGCCGCGGATATTGATTATATTAACGCCCACGGAACCGGCACAAAGGAGAATGATTCAACCGAAACTCTGGCCATCAAAAAGGCTTTCGGCGACCGCGCCAGACAGATTCCGATCAGCAGTATCAAAAGCATGATGGGCCACCTGATTGCCGCGGCTGGTGCCGTGGAAGCCATTACCTGCGTGCTGGCCCTGCGCGATCAGATTCTGCCCCCCACCGCCAATTACAGCGTGGCGGACCCGGAATGTGATCTGGATTACGTTCCCAATACCGCACGCCGGGCGACGGTAAGGGTGGCCATGTCCAACAGTTTCGGCTTCGGCGGTCAGAACGATACGCTTATTCTGCGGCAATTTATCGGGGATTAATTTATTTTAATGGCCGATGAAGCTTATCCCCGTAAACAGCCGTGGTGCCCTTCCAACAGCCTCCGGCAGTGGCCCATGCAGGGGCACGCTTAAGGCGAATCCGGCATGAATCGAATTTGGACATACGCACGATTTTGCGGTATGTTCATGCATAATAACATGAAGGTGTTTTCGTTTTATTACAGGATATTTTGACCATGTCAATACAAACCGCCGTCCCCGGAACGTCATCCAGTTCATCCATCGAATCGCTGACCAATCTGGCCCGGCAGCTTCGCGTTGATTCCATCCGCTGCACAACCGCCGCGGGTTCGGGCCATCCGACTTCATCCATGTCCGCGGCTGACCTGATGGCCGTACTGATGGTGGAACATCTGCGTTTTGACTGGTCCACGCCGCATCACCCGAATAATGACCGGCTGATTTTTTCCAAGGGGCACGCCTGCCCGCTGCTGTATTCCATGTACAAGGCGGCTGGAATTATTTCCGACACTGAACTTCTGCGTTTAAGGAAAATTGACAGCCCGCTGCAAGGGCACCCCAATCCGCATGTTCTTAAATGGGTGGACGTGGCCACCGGTTCGCTGGGGCAGGGGCTGCCGATTGGCGTAGGCATGGCGCTGAATGCTAAAAATGTGGATCATCTCCCGTATCGTGTATGGGTGCTCCTGGGCGACAGCGAAATGGCGGAAGGGTCGGTCTGGGAAGCCTTTGATAAAGCATCCTATTACAAGCTTAACAATCTGATTGCAATTATTGACATGAATCGTCTCGGCCAGCGGGGTGAAACAGACCTTGGATGGCACGGAGACATTTATGCGGCCAGGGCGCGGGCGTTCGGCTGGCATGCCATTGAAATTGATGGTCAGGATATCGGCCAGATTCAGAAGGCTTATAACGAAGCGCTTGCCCAGACGGACCGGCCAACCGTCGTGATCGCCAAAACCCAAAAAGGCAGCGGCGTTTCATTTCTGGCCAACAAAGATGGCTGGCACGGCAAGGCCCTTTCCGCGGACGAAGAAAAAAAGGCCATCGCTGAACTTGGCACGCCGACCAACCTGGTGTTTCCAACCCAAAAGCCGGAAAATACCCAGCCTGCCGGCTGGGATCCCGCGGGAACACTGGCTCTGCCGACGTATGCCCTGGGCAGCAAGGAAGCCGCCCGCAAGGCCTATGGCGACGCGATTGCCGCCTTGGGCAAAGCTGACCCCACGGTTGTGGCGCTGGATGCGGAAGTCAGCAATTCAACCCATGCCGATGAATTTAAAAAGGCGCATCCGAAACGGTTCTTTGAAATGTTTATCGCCGAACAGCAGCTTGTTTCCGCAGCAGTCGGCTTTGGTGTGCTTGGCAAAAAGGCGTTTGCCTCTACGTTTGCGGCGTTTTTCTCGCGCGCTTATGACCAGATTCGCATGGCCGCTATTTCCAATGCCACGATTCGCCTCGCCGGGTCGCATCCGGGTGTAAGCATCGGTCAGGACGGCCCATCGCAAATGGCTCTGGAAGACATTGCCATGATGCGAAGTGTGTATGAAAGCACGGTATTTTATCCGTCCGACGCGAATCAGACCGTGAAGCTTGTCGCCCAGATGGCCCAAGTGAAGGGCATTTCCTATATCCGCACCACGCGCGAAAAGCTGCCGGTTATTTACGGCCCGGATGAACAATTCAAAATTGGCGGATGCAAAGTAGTCCGGCAGTCGGCACAGGATCGCCTGACGGTCGTCGCTGCGGGAATTACACTCCATGAGGCCATCAAGGCTGCCGACAGCCTGGCCAAAGATGGTATCCCCATTCGCGTCATTGACCTTTATTCCGTTAAACCGGTGGACAGCCAGACGCTGGCCAAAGCCGCCGACGAAACCAACAATAAATTCATTGTGGTGGAAGACCATTGGGAAGAAGGCGGCCTTGGCGATGCCGTGCTTGATGCCTTCGCCCAGTCGGCCAATCGCCCGGTGGTGGTGAAACTGGCGGTACGAAAAATACCCG
>JAJZEY010000073.1 GCA_021805585.1 Planctomycetota bacterium | reverse complement strand
CGGGCGGCAGGTGAAGCGTCAGCGGCGCTTCGGTGATCAAATCCGCATCCGCTAATACCTGCACGCTGTATTTTCCGGGGTGATTAACCTTCGCCTGATGGAATACCGTCACGTGCTGCTGGGGCAGCGCAATGTGCGGCACCAGAGGGGTATCCGATTGAACGATGATGGTCTGATTCGCATCGACAATACGAATGATCAATATCGCCGGGCGACGGATTTCAGAGATGGCCACATAAACGGAAATTCGCGGCAACCAAGCCGGAAAATCCGGCAGGAACAAATTGTAGAACAGACCAATCATGGACAGATTGGGGTGTCTGTGTTCACGCACCACGGTATCGCAGATATTCAGGGCCAATACGTCGATTGCCGGAAGTTCCTGAATCATGACTGAGTCCTTGAATATAGCCGCTAAACCGTTTTTGACTATACGTTGGATATTGGGCGAAGGCAATCACTTATTTTGGGTCTATCCGTTTTTATCTGGAAGGGAAAATATTGCATAGTATAGTTGCGGCCTCGGCGTGCAAGAGCACCGGCGACCTTCCCGATAAAAGCGGGCACACCCCTGATTTTAAAGCCGTCCGCGGCAATTCGCGGGCCGCCGCCCTTGGACAGGTGATATAAGTGCAAGTTATCTGTTATATAAAAAGAATATCTTTGCGTTATTGATTCTGCCGTTCTATTCTCTGTCAGCCGCGATTGTGCCGCAGCCGGCAACCAGGCTGGGCATTGTGCCCGTGGGGCATGGCGGCCGGAAACTGTTAGCTGGATTGTGAAAAATGACTGAAGAATCACCTGATCAACCGCCTCTGGATACCGCGGCTGTCGCCGTTTCAGGCAAGACCGGCGAACGCATGGCCGAATCACTGCTCGGGTCGCCGGCCCGTCCGGCGGCTAACGGTTCGTTGCCCGCGGGCCGTGTCATGCCGTGGTACCCGCTGGTTTATGGGATCGCGGTCATCCTCTGCTTGTCCGGAACAATCTCTCCGCCTGTCGCGCTGGCCCTGGGTATGGCGATGGCCTTGACCATCGATAACCCCTGGCGGAAGGCCAGCCATCGCATGGCCATGTATCTCCTGCAGATCTGCGTTGTACTCCTCGGATTTACCATGAATTTGCAGGCTGTGCTGGTCGCGGGCTTACATGGCGCGGTGTTTGCCGCCATCAGTATTGCCGTTACGCTGCTGGCGGGTCGCTGGTTGGGGCGCAAGCTGGGCATTGACCCGCAAACGTCGCTGCTGATATCCACCGGCACCGCTATTTGTGGCGGATCGGCCATAGCCGCGGTCGGTTCAGTGATAGATGCAGGCGAAAGTTCCATGACGCTGGCGATGGGAACGGTATTTCTGCTGAATGCGGTCGCGTTGTATTTGTTCCCGCTTCTGGGGCACGCCCTGCATTTATCCCAGACTCAGTTTGGCGTCTGGGCGGGAATTGCCATTCATGATATTTCATCGGTTGTGGCCGCCGCCAGCAGTTATGGCCCAACCGCCCTTACCACCGCCACGGCGGTAAAACTATCGCGAGCTTTGTGGATAGTGCCGCTATCATTTGCGGTGGCCTGGCTGGCGGACCGGAAAGACCGTCGGCGCGTCGTGGAGAATCCGGGTTTGCAAGATACGCAGCCTGTTAGACCGCGCAAGAAACACATTCCCTGGTTCATCGGCCTGTTTCTGCTGGCGTGCATTGTCCGTAGTTTTGTTCCCGGCATGGATTCGCTGGCACCGGCTATTTCGCGAATGGGTGACCTTGGCCTGACGGTCACGCTGTTTCTTATTGGGACAGGACTGTCACGCAAAACACTTGCTTCGGTTGGAATCAAGCCTATGGTACAGGGCGTGCTGCTCTGGATTTTAATTGGCGGCGGAGCATTGTTAGTCGTGAAGGCCGGCCTGTTTTAATGACTGCGAAGAATAATGGCGATGACTTGATCTATCCGGAAATCGACCAGGAGAAAATGGCCGGTCCCATGCCGTGATAAAGGCCATGGGTGAACAGGCCGCGCGGGAATGCCCGCTTTTTCGCGACTTATGGCCGACGAACATATTGATGAAACGCTTCCATCAATTGCGCGGTTCGCGGGCCAACGTTGCCGGTTCCGATTTTCCGTTTATCAATGCTGGTCACCGGCACAATTTCCGCACCGGTTCCGGTCAGGAAGCATTCTTCGGCGGTGTAAAGGTCATAGCGCGTTAAATTGCATTGCCTGGCGGGAATTTTTCCATCAACCGCAAGTTCCAGCACAATGTTGCGCGTCACGCCAATCAGAATGCCGCTTTCCTCCGGCGGAGTCAGCAGCGTGCCATCCCGGACAATAAAAATATTATCCGCGGTGCATTCGCATACAAATCCCAAATGATTCAGCATGACCGCTTCGGGCACGCCGGCGTCGATGGCTTCCCATTTGGCCATAATGTTGTTCAGATAATTCAGACTTTTGATCCGCGGCGAAAGAGCGGCCGGCGAAATGCGCGGCGTCGCCGCTGTGACGACCGCCATACCCGAACGGTACATTTCAGGCGGGTACATGTTGATGGTATCGGCAATAATAATTACCGTCGGCTTTAAGCATCCGCTGGGTGAAATGCCCAGGGGACCCACGCCGCGGGTCACAACCACGCGAATGTAACAATCGGAAAAGCCGTTGGCCCGAATGGTTTGTTCAATAGCCTGTCCCAGCTCAGCCATGGGCATCGGCATATCCAGACGAATGGCCCTGGCCGAATCATAAAGCCGGCGCAAATGGTCGGCCATGCGCAGTACGCGGCCATTGTATTGCCGAATTCCCTCAAATACGCCATCACCGTACAGCAGACCATGATCAAAAACGCTCACACTCGCCTGCAGGCGGGGCACCAGTTGGCCATCAATCCAGATCATTCGATTCATCACGTTTCGCTTTTTTTCTTCTGTATCCAATCCATGGAGCCTTTGCTCCGCCAGTAAACCCGGCCGCGCCGAGCCGCATTCGGAGCGGTTTGTGCGCGAACCAAATAGTTTACGTCAAGCGGGCTTTTCAGGCAAAGGACATAAAATCGCCGGCAACCGGATAAAAACGCCACTGGCAGCCGGGCCATCGCCATTTTTACCGCCATGCTTGAGCAAAGCGTTCAGGGTGTCTAAAGTCATTTGCATGAAACAACAGCAGTCCATTCCAGTGCCTGATTCATCCGCATCGGATGTGCCGACAATTCGCATTGCCCCGCGCGACGGGTTTATTGTGGTTCCCCGATCGCATGGCCAACTATTATTTGAGCCGCCGGTGGCCGCGCTGCAACCGGCCCTTTCGGCTGCGGGCGATCCATTTCACGCCCATTCGTTTGTTCGCACGCCGCCACTTCAACGCCTTGCGGCGCATGCGCGGCGCGACCTTTACGCGGCATTGCGCCAGCACGCCGGGCGCATCAGTGTCTGGCCGCCCGCGTCGGATATTATCGCCCGTCCCTGGGTTATTACCGGACATCAGTCCGAATTTTATCATGCGGGTGTGTGGGCGAAAGTTCTGGCGGCCGATGCGCTTGCCCGGCAATTTAACGGCGTTGCCATTGATCTGATCGTGGATCACGACCTGCTGGATGAACCCGGCTTTGCCGTTCCCGTGCCCAAAGCCGATGACAATAAGGAATGGGAAAAGCAGCCGGTCCACTGGGAACGCGGAGGAAATCTGCCCGCGCAGTTCATTCCTGCGCCACGGGGACGGCGGAAGGCGGACTGGTTAAATGAAATTCGGCGAGCCGCGAGTCTGGGCCCGGGGGGACAATCTGAATTGCTTCAGGAAATTCTCCAAAGACTGGAGCGGGATGCGATCGAGGACTTTGTCCCCTGGCTTAGCGCCGCGCGTTGGGGTCTTGAAAAGTCGCTGGGGCTGGAAGTTTGGCATGTGCCGTGCAGCCTGATTTGTCAGGGCGAAGCCTGGCTGGAATTTGTGCTGGCCTGGCTGGCCAATGCCCGCCAATGGGCCGATATTTACAACGCGGAGCTTCAGGCATACCGCACCGCTAACGGAATCACCAATGCCGCGCAGCCTATGCCGTCCCTGCAGATCGGTCCACACCAGGTCGAACTGCCATTCTGGATATTTAAAAGCGGTGAATCGCGCAGCCGTCTGATATTTGATCCTGATTCGCAGTCTGTTTTAATTAATGGCGGCGCGATCGGCCTGAAGGAACTCCAGCATGGCAACCTCGCCGGACAGGCCATGCGATTCAAGGCGCTTTTGGCATCCGCAGGCGTGCATATCCGTCCCAGGGCGCTGACTCTTACCATGTTCGTGCGCGGCTTTCTGGCAGATTTGTTTATTCATGGCATCGGTGGGGCGCTTTATGACCGAATTACCGACGCGATTATGCGGCGATTATTTGCCTGTCAGCCGCCTTACGCATGCGTTTCCGCCGGTTGGCTGCTTCCTTTCCCACAACCGGACAATGTTCCTCCCACTCCTTCGTTCATTCGGGCGCGGCAGCATCATCTGCGGCACAATCCGGATTTTGCCGCAGCCTGTACGGATACCTCTCTGCCGGTTGATACGCGGGAGATGCTTGCAGCATTGGCCAAGGAGCGGCTAAGCCTGATTGCTCGCATCGCCGATTCCCTGCGGGCCGCCCGGCAGGCCGGTGGAAAGCAGGGCCGCGCCGCGGATAGTCAAATGCGTCGTGATCTGTTTCGGCGACTTCACGAAATTCTGGCCGAATGCCGGCAATTGTATCCGACACCCTTGCTACATCTGAATGAAGAGCTTGCCCGTTCCCTGCGCCAACAAGAACAAAAAGCCGTCACCCATTGGCGGGAATATTTTTTCGCACTTCATTCACGGGAGTCCATGGAGAAACTTCGGCAGGCAATTGTTGAGCGTGTAAAACCAATGGGGGGGTAGAAGCGGTCGCTGATGGCAGTGCGTTGCCACCGCATGCCGTTACCGCGTCCAGCGGAAAAGATCGGCGATTGCGGCCCCGTTTTCCAATCAATGATTTTCCGGGTGGTATATTTTGACATGCGCCGTTTTAGCCACAAGTTCCCGGCCCGCCGCCAGCGAAGAAATGCCGCCTGTGGCCAGCGCCTGGGCCATAATGTTTCCCATCGCGGTCGCTTCCACCGGTCCGGCGTGAACTTCCATTCCGGTGGCGTTGGCGGCAAGCTGGTTAAGCAATTCGTTCTGGGAACCGCCTCCCACAATATGCAAACGCCTGAATTTGCGACCGGTTGCTTCCTCAAGCATTTGCCGGACCTGCGCATAGCTTGCCGCCAGACTTTCCAGAATAACGCGCGTAAAGCGGCCCGGCGTTTCGGGTGCTTTCTGGCCGTGGCGGCGGCAATGGTCCGCGATTTTTTTGGGCATTTCTCCGGCGGAATGCATCAGCGGATCGTTCAGGTCCAGCAGAGCCGTGCTGGGCGGTTCCTCGCGGGCAAGCTGCACCAGCGTGCGGTATTCAAAATCCTTGCCTTCGCGAGCCCATGCCCGCCTGCATTCCTGCAGGGGCCACAGCCCGGCAATGTTTTTCAACAGACGGATGGTGCCATCCAGACCGCCTTCATTGGTTAAATTAAATTCGCGTGCCCGCGGCGAAAGCACCGGTTGCCGCACTTCCACACCCAGCAGGCTCCAGGTACCACTGGAAAGAAACAGCCAATCGTCTCCTTGCGCTGGAACCGCCGCCACCGCGCTGGCCGTGTCGTGCGACCCGACGGCCAGCAACGGCATGCCTATGGTTTTGGCAAACGCGGCACTGGGGGAATTGACCGCGCCGATTTTTTGCCCCGGCTGAACCATTGGTGCAAAGAGCGATTCGCGCAGGCCTGCGGCGGCCAGAATTTCCGGCGAAAATCGCCGCAAACGGGCATCCAGCATCTGCGATGTACTTGCAATGGTGTATTCCGTTCGCATTTCGCCGGTCATCCAGTACCCCAGAAGGTCGGGAATGAACAGCAATCGGTCGGCCTGGGCCAGCAGCCCCGGATTTTTAATTCCCAGCGACACCAGTTGAAACAAGGTGTTAATTGGCATCGTCTGGCTGCCGGTGATAGCAAATACTTTCTCTGGATTAATGCGACGGTAAAATTCGTCGACCATGCCTTCGGTTCGGCTGTCGCGGTAATGCACTGGATTTCCCAGTAAATCTCCATGTTTATCCACAAGGCCGAAATCGACCCCCCAAGTATCAATGCCGATGCCCTGAATGGCGGGGATTTCGTCCATGGTGCGGGCGATGCCGGCCTGGATTTCACTCCAGAGTCGCAGAATGTCCCAATAAAGCGTTTTGCCCGCACGCACAGCGCCATTCGCAAACCGGTGTATTTCCTTTAATTGAATGCCGGAATCGCCAAGCGAGCCAAGCATCACCCGTCCGGATTCCGCTCCTAAGTCCACTGCGATATACTGTTTTTCAGCCATGGCGTCCTTCCGCAATTTGATGGTCAACAAGCGAAATAATACCGTGCATGAAAATTCGCGGCCAGCGAATCAACTTAATTTGATTCATGACGATAGTGCAAACGTCCCTGCTTTCGGCCAGACCTCGGCATTTTCTGCCCCAACAAATGGCGACCGCTGTAGCGGCAGCCGGTTGCTTGGTCGTGAAAATGCCCCGGATCGTTTCACGCCGACTTTGGGGGCTAAAAGAGGGTGAAATCGACCGAAAAAGGTCGCGGGGAAACGCTGATAGCGTGTCGGCTTTGCATGATAAAGACCCTCCACCCTTTACGCGATGGGAAAATATCGTTACCTAAATTCATTGGCGGAAGTAAATTTCGAAAAAAACGGCATTTGTATTTATAAAAGCGATTTAATAAGAAAATTTTACGAAAAATTTGCTTGTCACTTGCAATTATTTAATGGGCTGCTAATATACCCCTCGTGACGCGAATAAGTCACTTGGTCGGCCTTGGATTGATGGTCCGGTAAGACGTTCTCATAAGAACCTTACGTGGTCGGTAAATTAGCCGAAATCAGGTGTCTGTTTGCAGTTAAGCCGTAGCGGTGGTAGACTGCACCGCGAAGGTTTAATGGGTGTTCTGGCGGACACCGAAGCAACGGGTCGAACGGCAAAATGAAAATTTTGCAGACCCCTTGACGAAAATTAAATAGACGCTATCCTTTAAGACCCGGTTGATTAATGCAACCGGATCAACGCACCAAGGGCTTCCAATAAAAGCAAATGGGCGTAGATGGCGAAGGCTTAATG
>JAJZEY010000036.1 GCA_021805585.1 Planctomycetota bacterium | reverse complement strand
CCAGAAATTGCGGATGAATGGGCCTTTTTCCCGCGGTTCCCACCGCCAGTTCATCCAGTCCCCGGCGCGTGTTCCGATAATGTGTAACACATGTATCTAAATGTCTGGAATCGTCTTTTGTCCGCAACTTTTCCAGCACCGCCTGCAGCGTTGCCTTCACATCGCCGATTAATCCCATATCCAGCCGCGTGCGCCGTCCCAGGTTTTCACCGCGCTGGTCCACCTGAATCACCGTGGCATTCTCCGGATAAAACTGGGTATACGGGAAATCCGTCCCAAGCATCAGCAGCGTATGGCATTCCTTGATGGCCTGATAGCCTGACGCAAAACCGATCAGCCCGGTTAAACCGACATCAAACGGATTGTCATAGGCAATATGTTCCAGGCCGCGCAGGGCCGAGACGATCGGTGATTTCAATTTTTCGGCCACCGCCATCAATTCACTGTGCGCTCCGCAGCAACCCGCGCCACCCAGAATCGTGACGGATTTGGCCTGGTTTAACAGATCGGCCAATTGGTCTATTTCTTTTTCCGATGGTCGAAGTATCGGATGCATTTGCCGGATGCTGGCGCTGGGCTTGCGATAGCTGGTGGGTTGAAGCGCAATATCTCCCGGAATAGCCATAACGGCGACGCCCTTTTTGGTAAGGGCCGTCTGGATGGCAATTTCCAATACCCTGGGGATCTGCCCGGGCTGCGAAACCAGTTCGCAATAGTGACTGCAATTCCGGAAAAGCTGGTCCGGATGGGTTTCCTGAAAATAATTACTCCCGATTTCGCCGCTTGGAATCTGCGCTGCGATAGCCAATACCGGCACGCGGCTGCGCTGGCAATCATATAAACCGTTAATAAGATGCATATTCCCCGGCCCGCAGCTTCCCGCACAAACCGCCAGTTCCCCCGTAAGGTGCGCCTGGGCACCAGCGGCGAATGCAGCTGTTTCTTCGTGCCGCACGCCGATCCATTCAATGTCCTTGCGTTTGCCGATTTCTTCCAGCAGGCCATTCAGAGAATCTCCCACCACGCCGTAAATGCGCTCGACCCCGGCGGCCACCAGCGTCTCTATTATTATTTCAGCCACACTTTTCCGCATCTTGAAACTCCTTGAAACGGATTTACGCGGTCTTTTGTTTTGTCGATTCCATCGCAAAGCCGGCACCCTGCCCGAGAATCGCGATCGGGCTTTGACCCCATGCGCTGCTTTCCATATTCGCACCTTTCGCCCCCAATATACCCCAACCTGCGCCTCCGCGCGCAACCCGTCAAACCGCGGGTGCCCGTTCCACCGATTGTTTCGCGCGGCCACTTCGCGTCAATAGCCGGGCTTATTAAGGTGAAAGAACATTGGCTCAAATTGCCTGCTACGTCCTTGCCGCACTATAATATCACCGCAATAAAGCTGGCTGCTTCCGGTGAAAATTGGAGATATGACATGACCACGATTCGTTGGCGGAATCGCGCCATTCCGGCCGGCCGCCGCCGGAAGCAGGCCTTGGGCTTGGGTCTGCGTTTCTTCAAATCGGGGCATACCCCCGCGCGGCAGGGCTTCTTGCGCCAACTCTCGCCGCACCGCGCCGGCTTGATTGTGGACAGAGTTCTTGTTGCGATATTTTTAACTCTTACGGCTTCCGCTTTCGCCGGGGCCAACCATGCCTTTGCCGGAAACGTCGCGGATGCGGCTGCCAGTCGCGATTTGACCGCCTTGGCCGCTGATAACCGCGGGGCCGGACGCTCGCCGCGGGCGACCAGGCTTTGGATGCGGGGATTGCATTGCTATGAGGGCGTCGGCGTAAAAAAAGATTACCAAAAGGCGATGCGACTTTTTCGGCGGGCCGCCGCCGCAGGAAGCGCCCGGGCCATGGCCAGTATCGCGCTTCTATATGCCCAGGGCCAGGTCGTGCCGCGGGATTATTTGAAAGCTCGCCAGTGGTACACGAAATCCGCCCGCCGGGGTGATTCCGCCGCCATGTGCATGCTGGCCACCGAATTCCTCAAGGGCCAGGGGGGCAATCAAGATAGCGCCGCCGCCTTGAGCTGGTATCGCAAAGCGATGGCCGCGGGCAGTCCCCTGGGCATGTATGGACTCGGCATTTGCCGCCAAAAAGGCCTTGGTGAGCGGCAAAACTTGGCCAAGGCACTGGCGTGGTACCGCCAGGCCGCGATTGCCGGAATGCCCGCCGCCATAGTAAGCGTCGGCTCGTGCTATGTCTTGGGTGCGGGCGTTCCAAAAGATTACAAAAAAGCCATTTATTGGTTCCGCAAAGGGGTGGCGGCTCATTCGCCAAAGGCCATGGCCTGCTTGGGTAAGTTGTATTTCCGCGGCGCGGGTGTCCAACAGAACTATCATAAGGCGATGCAGTGGTATAAAATGGCGGCTGACGCTGGCGATGCCGCTGCCATGAATAATATCGGCGGACTGTATCTTTATGGGGATGGCGTACAACGCAATTATCGCCGCGCCGCCGCGTGGTTTCACCGCGCGGCGGCGGCGGGCAGTTCCGCCGCCATGCTGAATATTGGTGGCCTTTACCTGCGTGGGCGCGGCGTTCCCCCTGACCCGAAAAAAACGCGTTACTGGTTTCGCCAAGCCGCCAAAGGCGGCAATGTGCACGCCATGGTGAATATGGCCGCCATTGATCTTAATGGACTCGGTGGCAAGCCGGATCATCGCCGGGCCATCTTCTGGTTGGGCAAGGCGGCGGCTGCCGGCAGCCCGCAGGCCATGTATGCCCTTGGCGCAATATATTATGACGGACAGGGAGTTCCGCGGAACCAGACCAAAGGACTGGAGCTGATTCACAAAGCCGCCGCCGCCGGAAGCAGGCAGGCCCGACAGGCTCTGGCGAAAATCGCAACGGCTCATCAGTCCACCGCGCCCGATAAGTAGTACTTGCCCGGCGGCAATTGATACCGCCGTTGCCGGGCGTATCCCTGTCGCGATCGCCTCGATCATCCAGAAGGCGACCGGAAATCAGCCCAAAAGCGATTGTTTTGCAAATAGACCGGTTTTCCGCTAAAATCCCCAGTCTTGGATTTTTTAGAAAGGTGCATGATGGCACGCAGAAAACGGAATCATAAACTTCGCTGGAACGGTAAGGCCGCCAATCATGGGCGCAAGCCCAGTCGCGGTCGCATTAAAGGCTGGAGCGCCAAGCATTACGGTATCTGACCCTTGCACCATCGTTCCAACCGATATAATCCAGCCCAAATTCTGAATTTCCCGTTGGATCTTGGCCGTGGTGCGCCGCAGGGGTGCGACTGGAAAGGTGTCCAAAAGGTGTGCACCTGAACGGTTTAATCCCTGTACGGCTGCCGGGCTTTCACGGTATTCCGGTGCGGACGGTTCAGCCATTTTTTATGGCCAGCCCCACTTCAGAAAATGCGCCCTTCTCCACCTGTCGCCACGTTTTGTGGATCCGATTAAAAACTTCATCATCCGCGTCGGTCCATTCAACCGATCTGCGTTGCATGGCGGTTTTGGCGATTTTAACGGCTTTGTCAAAATCCAGCGGGCTTGTACCTTTGTCCGTCACCCAGCCGAAGCTTGGCACAAATTTTGGCGGACGGGCGGCAATGACATGGCTGGAAAAGCCGATCACCGTTCCCGTGGTCAAGCAGGTTCCGATACCGATTTTGGCATGATCGCCAATAACGGACCCTTGAAACTGCAAGCCGGTATCCTGTTCGACGCCATTTATCGGCATCCGCACATTCCCATAGGTGTTCTTCAAATTGCTGGTAATGGTTCCGGCTCCCAGGTTCACCCATTCGCCAATGACACTTTGGCCAACAAAGCCTTCATGCTGTTTGTTGGAATTTCCCAGAAAAATGGTTGAAATAACTTCCCCGCCCACCCGGCAATTGGGGCCCAGTGTGGTATCTTCCCGAATATCCGCGCCCGTGCGGACGATGCAACCCGCACCCACACAAACAGGTCCGGTAATAACGGCGTTGGGGCGAATTTCCGCGCTGCGTTCAATGATGATCGGTCCGTTGGTGGCATCCAACACCACGCCGGGGAAAACTTTTACCTCAGGCCCGATGTATATATTATCAGGCGACAACAGGTGCGACCCGGTCATCGGTTCACTTAGCCGCGCCCGCCCCCGCTGCGCGAAGTCATCCAGCAGCAAGCGCCGCTGGTTTAGAACCAGTTCCCACGGATGGCGCACCACCAGGGCATTGGATAGACTGCAGCGCAAAGACGGCATGATCTCATCAATAGCCTTAGACCGCACCAGCCGCCGCAGATCCATTTCTCCCAGTCGAGCCCCGCTGACCCGTACCCAGGTAAAGTCGCCGCGCGCCAGTTCCGCCGCATCGGGTGGTGTTTCCGGCAGTGGGTCGGTCATAATCCAGCGGGCATTAATAAAAATAGCTCCGCGGCTTGAATCAATTTTAGGATTCACCGGCAGGCGAATTTCCTGCCGGACTTTGGCCGCCAGTGTGTCGCGAACCAGAACACCTTCAGGCGGTCTGGGCAGATTGCGGCAAATTCGGTCCAGCAGTGTCGAAGCGCCACAACGCAGCAGAAATGCCGGCCGCGTATAAGTAAGCGGATAAAGATCTTCAATGTGGCCATCTTCTAAAATATATATGGGTGTCATAGCCTGTTCGCACGAAAATTTGTCGCCCCAGCAAGGCCTTCCGGCCATCAGCCGCTCTCGCGATCCCCGCACCCGCGCCTCCGCCCCCTCCAACAGATACGGGCTTGGGTCCCGTTCTGTTTGCCCATATCCTCAAACGCCATCCGCCTTATCGCGTCTGGCGCGTGTCTTCAAAATAAAGCCTCCACCGCAATGCCGTGAGCCGGTAGAGTTCGAACCCTTTTGACAAGGGCGGACCAGCGCAAACCAAGGCTCCGGACTTCCACACTGTCCCGATAAATCGGGACCAGGCTTGTCCATCAATCCCCCGTTCGGGGTCCTTTTGCAATGTTCATCGGTCCGAAGCAATATGCCGGGCTAACACGAACATGGCAGAGGCCTTATTCTTGTACTCTTATCGGCGATGAAAATCAATCAGTTGAGAAAACCTTCCCTTTAGGGGGACCGCCAATTTTTCCGTAAATAGGCAAAATAGCTTGTTAAAGGCCCAACGAACGCGTACTGGCAGAGTTTATCGATAAGCAAAGAAAAAACTCTTGTTCGCAAGAAGATTTTGATCGGCCTGTGGAAATCAACAAAGCAGTGCCATCTTCCCGCGACACCCCGTAGCATGGGCATCCTGCCCATGAACCGTCAATCGCGTGTGATGCCGGCATCCTGCTCCGGAGCGTTCAGGTCAAATCAGTCGCGGCGGTGAATTTCCGTGGTGAATTTTAACCGCGGATTACGCGGATTAACGCGGAGTTAATGAACCAAGTGATCCTGCGTTTAATGCTTGATGCCCCCTCCCAGATGCCTGCCGCCCGCCACCCTGTAGCATGGGCATCCTGCCCATGAACCGCAACTTCGCATTTCCCTTTCCCAGCCCGCCGTTGGGGAAGCTCAAGAAGAAATGCAAGCCAAGCCTCCAACGCCGCGGCAACACGGGAAACGCCGCCGGAACAGAAACGCCTGGATACCGTTTCGGAGACCGCATCCAGGACCGCTTCATGAAAACAGAACAATGAAAAATAATGAAAAGGGCCAGAGTGTACGCCTCCGCCGTCGGCGGGGCGGCTTGCAACGCTCTTCCCTCATGGGAGAACCACGCGGCACCCTCGCCGACCGGCGAGGCCGCAAACAGGCCCGGGCGGCACGTTGTCAACAACGCGGCACGGCAACTCGGCTCGTGGCGTGCAGGTTGCGAAAATGCGCAAGCTGGTCCCAAAACTGTTATTAGCAGGAAAGGTTATTAGACGTTATAACGCGGCAAATCACCGGCGGGTTTTGAGCCTCTGAATTGCGCCCTTTGGCGGCTGGTCTTGCATTGCCCATCGACAGCCGTTCGCGGCTTTCCGGGATTAATTCCGCCCCTATTCTCGCTCGTTCGCCTCGCCGGGGTGCCTTCGGCTAAGCCCCGTTTTCCCCTGATCCACCTTTTTTGCGCGGCCATACGTCTGCAGTCGCCTCGCGAGCCCGAAAGCCACGCGCGCCAGCATGGCTACAGCGATCCACTGCAGGGAACCCAAAACAAAATCTGCAACGCCCGGTACCACGACGATGCAGACCCATCCGGCGGCCCACGGTGTCAGGAGAGTCCCGGCGGCCGCCCAGCAATGAGCTTCGGCCCAATACCCGGCGGCGAACACCACCGGGCCCGCGACGAAGAGGTATGGAATATAGACATCTTCGTAGGGGAACTTGGGAAAATAAAGGCCCAGCGATGGAAGCAGTCCAATCGCGAAAATAATCGCGCCGTAGAGGCCGACTACGGCGACGTAAGTTCGGGTGCCGCTTGACGCCATCGGTAAAACCTCACGGAATGGAAATCTGATCTGGAGCCGCCGCGCCGTTGCCCGCCATCCATAACTTTCGACGGCACCCGGGACATTGGGAGGCCCCTTTATCCTACGCACCTATTCACGCCCCTTTTTCGATTTGGGGTCACTTCCATAAATTCCATGCCGGAGCAGCCAGGCCATCAAGAGTCCATTGATAACACCAAAAGGGGCGAAAAGCCAATACCAGTGCAATGGGAATTCCCAGCAAAGGAGCACGCCGTCTAGCGGGCTCACGCTGGCAAGCCCAATTGCGAAGCCGATGATGGCTCCGCCGAAAAACGGCGAAACCAACCCGACCGCGACCGACCGGATCCATTCGCCTCGGCCCAAGGTGTGGACGGCAAGAAGCCAGGTAACAGCCGACGCGGGGGCGAACGTCACCCAAGCCATGGTCCCGAAGCCCAAAAAAAGAGCCGACGCCACGCCACCGGCGGCTCCGACTACCGCCGAGAACAGTGCCACCTTTCCATAGAACCGCCACGGGTAGAACCGCAAAGGCATCGCTAATACCCCGGTCCCAGTTTGCCATAGGGGGTGCTCAGGAACTTGTCAATCTCGCCGTGGTGGCCCAGCGTCGAATAGCTCGCCACCTCATGCCCTGACACGTAAATGTCGGCGGAGGGTACCCATCTGCCGTGGAATGTTACGGAATACTTTCCATCGCAACCCAGCGTGTAGCTGATCCGTGCCCAAGCCCAGGCTAGTGCTCTGTCACACCTACAAATTAGGATTGATTGGCCGCAAAGGCTCCAGATGCAAGAAGCAGCGGCGAAAATCGGGTCCGTAGACCCCTTGAGCTGCTGCGCCGCCGCAG
>JAJZEY010000109.1 GCA_021805585.1 Planctomycetota bacterium | reverse complement strand
AAATGGCGCAATGGTGAGGATGTCAGCAAACTGCTGCACGTGGCCTGACCCGCCCGGTCATCGGCTTATGCCGCCGCTCCGCCAGCAGCGCCATTTATTGACAGGAGCAGGTTCCATGAAACGTCGCATTCCAGCGGTCGTTGTGCTTTGTCTGGTTTTGTTGGCCGCATCAGGGTTGCGGGCCGATTCAACTTCCTCCGCCACGGCACCAAAAAGCAGTCGGGCTATCGCGGCTATCCGACGGTACAACCGTCAATTCAAAGCGGCTAAAATCGCCTACCGGGCGGCGGTGCGGCGCGCCGACCGGTTGGAATACACCTCTCTTTTAGCTGCGCAACAGGCGGCCATGCACGCCGGCAGAGCCAACGAAGTCGTTCGCATTACAACGTTCATGAAGTCGGTCAGTCGGCGGTTTCAGCGCGACAACCAGCACGGCACAACCGTGCCGGGTGCAGGCGGCGGCGGAAATGGCGCGGGAAACGGAGCGGGAAATGGGGCGGTATTGCACGTGGCGGTGCGGGCGTCGATGGATTGGGTGCCGGTCTGCCATGTCTATCAGGGCGAATTAATTACGATTACAGCCACCGGAACGTGGAGCGCCATGGAACAGGGCAAGCTTGTGCGGTCTGGACCCGAGGGAATTCTGGTGAATGGCAATTGTCGGCACTATCTGAATGCCCAAATAGCCGGTGCGGGTGTAACCGTGGGGGCGGGCCGCACGATTTTGTGCACACACACCGGGCTGCTGCAATTGTCCTGCGCCACCTGGCATCATGCCAACGCCCGCGGCGCAGTGCGGGCAACCATACGTATCGACCGCCGATAGCAACCAGTGCTTCGTCAATCCCGCCACGGGGCCTTGCAAATCAACCTGACCTGCCAATGTTATCAGAAGGTGGAAATCGTGGCCGTCTGGTGCCCCGGGGTGGCACAGACATACTTGTCTGTGGGTAAGGCACAGGCAGGAATGCCTGTGTCACCTTGGGCGACAGCCGCTCTTATCCTATCCTTATGTGCTCTACTTTCCACTCTCTCCAAACTCCTGCTCTGCATTGCCGGCTTGGTTCCCATGGATTGCGATTTTTTCCAATCCGCATAGGATAGCGGCATGGCAACAGGACTCTTACAGAATCAGACGTGGAATGTAGGCAAAGCAGGCAAACTATGCGCCGCCTGTCAAACCGAGCTTAACGCCGGCAGCCCCTGCTGGGCCGCTCTGGTCGAATGGCCGGCAACCGAAAAACGTGAAAAGGCCGATGAAGGCAAGCCGCCTTATGAACGCCTCGACTTTTGCGTAAGTTGCTGGGAAGCCGGCAAACGCCCCAACCCGCCGGCGGAAATGTTTTCCTGGTGGCGGGCACAACTGACCCAGGGAGAAAAGAAACCGCGCCTTTTTGTGGATGATTCCGTACTGCTTGATCTTTTCAACCGTCTGGCGGACCGCCACGACGCCCAGGATGTGCGTTTCCGTTTTGTGCTGGCGTTGCTGCTGATGCGCAAACGCCTGCTTCGTTATGAGGGAACCGCCGCGCTTTCCAGCGCCCAGCAACAGCAATTTGCAGGTGCCGATCCCCTGCCGGAACTCTGGCGCATGCAGCCGCGCGGCCAGGAACCCGAAACGCTGGTTCTAAACCCGCATCTGACCACCGAACAAATCGCAGAGGTATCCACCCAATTGTCCGGAATCCTGGCCGAAGAAGTGTAGCGGGACGTTCGTTCCTGATTTACGGGCAAGGTCCCGATTGGAGGCTTGCGGTGAATGACATGAAGGCCATAAGCCGTCCCGTCACCCGCAGATTCAGGCGGAGTGCCCCAGTAACTTCCCTTCGCGCCAAACACCGGCGGTGGCCGGCGAATTGGCTGGGCAAAATCGCTTTGGCGACGAATCTCGCGAACTTTCGCCGGCTTTTAGACCGGTCGGGCCGGTGTGGGGCGTCCTGAGAGTCAATTTCACTCAGTCTGTATGCCGCCTGAACCAAATTCCTAACCCATTTGCCAGAAAGAATTTACAGAAAACTTTTTGCCGGTCCGCCAAGCCTGGCGAATCCACCATATTTTGCCAAGTGAATGCCCCGACAATGCCGATAAAAATGGGACGCAATCTGTTTGGCGCGGCACTTGCGTTGCCCGGTGCACCTGACTGGTGCGCAGCGCGGCTGGCTTTGGCCGCGGTTGTGCCTTATCGCCGGGAGCGGGAGTTGAATCCGGATTCATTGGACCGGACATTTTGAACGCCCTGCTTCTGGATCATTCTGATGCACACAACCACCCCAATTCCCCCCAAGACCGCTTACCCCAGGCCGCCGGCCCTGGCGATTGTCCTGTTTCTATTGCTTTCAACCGGCATGGCCCAGGCCGGCCCGGCGGTCAAAGTCGCCGGGCCAACCGTTACACGAAAGCGGGTGCTGGCGGCGATTGACCGGGGCATCGCGTTTCTGCTGGGCCATGAAAAGCCGAAAAAATTCTGGGAAATAGCCAGTCCCGACCAGCGATACTGGGGCGGGCCGACCTGCCTGGCCGCCTACGCCATGCTGGAAGCCGGGCAAGCCACCGGTCAAAACCGCCTTCAGCCAGATTCCAAAACCATGCAGCCGATTATGCATTTTCTTGACCATCTGCATCCGGCCTGCACATATGTGGCATCTTTGCAAATCAGCGCACTGACCGTGTTTCCCAGTCACCGCGTGGCGGTCATGCATGCGCTACGCCGCGCCGCCCAATATCTGATTGACTCCCAACACAGCGACGGGGCCTATCACTACACCTGGAACGGCCAAAAGGCCAATCCCGTGCTTCCCGGAGACTGGGATAATTCCAACAGCCAGTACGGTGCCCTGGGCGTATGGGCCGCCGGAATTGTCGGTATCGACCCCAAACTTGATTACTGGCAACGTTGCGACACCCACTGGCGCAAAAGCCAGAATTCCGATGGCGGCTGGGGTTACATGAAAGGGTCCGCCTCCACACGGGCCATGACCGCAGCCGGTCTGGCCAGCCTGTTTATTGTAGATTTATACATTCATAATGGCGTGCATCTGAATCCGCATCATGATGTGAATATTCAAAACGGCCTGACCTGGCTGGCAAAACATTTTAAAACCAGCGGCAACATGTACTATCTTTACGGCGTGGAACGCGTGGGCCTGGCCAGCGGCTTGCGCAAGCTCGGCCGCCTGAACTGGTATCGTGCCGGTGCCGGACTTATTATGCGCCGGCAAAGCCCAAGCGGTGCCTGGACCGGCTATGTCCTGGGTCAGCCGACCGATGCGGTCTCCACCGCGTATGCCCTGCTTTTCCTGGCCCGCGGACTTAACCCCATTGTGTTCAACAAACTGGCCTATGCCGGTTCATGGGACGCCCGGTCGCATGATGACGCCAACCTGACCCAATGGGTCGGCAATGCCTTTGAACAAACCCTGAACTGGCAGGTCGTGCATGTTGCATCCAACCCGCTCCACTGGCTGGACGCGCCCGTCCTGCTGATTACCGGCCATGGCGATCCGCATTTCACCGCACAGGATATCCGGCATTTTCGAATTTTTATGGATCATGGTGGAATTATTTTTTCGTCCGCGGACGGCGGGTCTAAAACTTTCACCGCCGCCATTGAAAAAACCGTCCTGCGCGTCACACGCCACTCCGGCAAGCTTACGCCGCTTAAGCCGAACAACTGGATTTACCACGTTCAATTCCCGCTTCCGGCAAGTATGGGAATCATGGGGCTTTCCAACGGCGTGCGGGTGACATGGGTACACAGCCCGCACGACCTGGGTGCCGACTGGCAGGGAATGAATGATTTTGGCCCCGGAAAGCGTTCTTTTGAACTGGCGGCGAATGTTTATTTTTACGCCACCAGCAAGCGACGCATTCAGCTGCGCCTGAATCCATCGCCGCCGCTGGTAAGCCTGGGGTCGCCCCAACGCACCATTCATCTGATTCTGGCCAGCCATGCCGGCCTGCGGATTCCGGAACCCGATGGCTGGCAAAACCTGGCGGCCTTGGCGGCGGCGCGTTACCGCACCACCCTGACCACGCGGCAAAAACCGCTGGCCAACATTACCAAAGCCGATTCCGCAAGTGTGGTGTATCTGGCCGGAACCCGCACATTTCACCTCCATGGGAAAGTGGTCCGACAACTGCGCGGCTATCTGAACCATGGCGGAACCCTGGTGGGCGAAGCGATGAACGCCTCCCCCGCATTTACCGCCGCGTTTGAAAAAATGGTCAGCCGCATTTACCCACTGGCCTATCTGGAACCAATTCCGGGCGCAAGCGGAATCTATAACGGCCGAATTACCGCCAGCCGCCGCATCACCCATGTCCAATACCGTCGCTTTTATCTGCGTTACCACAGTTTTACCACCCGGCCACAGCTATTGGGTCTGGTGCACCACGGCCGATACGTGATTATTCTTTCCCCATATGATATCGCCAGCGGATTAATCAATACCCATGCCTGGGGCATTAATGGCTACGCCCCCGCCGCGGCCCGCAAACTGCTGATGAACATGTTGCTGTACGCGGCCGCCGACGGCAAAACAATTCCACTGCCGCCCGAACGGCAACCGAAAACCGCGATTACCGGCGGGATAAAGCCGACCACCGCGCCTGACAATAACAGCCCGAATTCCGCCGAAAATTTACCGCCAGACCAGACTCCGCTTCCGGTCCAGCCCCCCCCGCCGCCCCCGCCGGTTATTCAGCTGCATTAAGCGCTGCGTGATTCGCAAAGCGACCGGGCAATAATTCCCACCGTTCAATCGGCCGGCTTGCCCCCCTATCGACCGCCGATGTGCGATGCCCCGCGGTCGTTCCGATTTTCCGATTTTCGGCCAATCGCCCGCCAACTTGACCTGCCAACAGGCAGACGCCATGATAAACAGTCTTGAACCGAAGCCGATTCGGTATTCAGGAGAGATGGCTGAGTGGCTGAAGGCGCCGGTTTCGAAAACCGGTTAGGGCGAAAGTCCTACTAGGGTTCGAATCCCTATCTCTCCGTTCAGGCGGACTGTAATAATTTGCGAGCGCCGATTATTCCAACGGCCGCAGCTTCAGCCGGCCGGTGTGCGGGCACCCGATAACGCTGGCCAAAACGCCATGCACCGTTTCATCCTTCCGGACGCGTACCGTCACCGTGCGGCAGTGCCACTATGGTCACCCCAGGCACCGTCATTCGAGCGCGGGTTTGCTTTCCAAGGCGATCCTCCCATTTTCACGGGCCGCATGCGGTCTTGCCGCAGGGGAAGACTCTCTCTTAGCAAAGCCTGTTTTGCGCCCAGTTGACGGGGAGCGTCTGAGTTTAATAAGCGAGTGAAAGGCACCGAGCAGTTCTGGAACCGAGGCGATGGCAGGGCAATCCTGGCTTTACGCGCGCTGCGATTGGGCCAAGATGACCGCTGGGATAGCTTCCCGCTCCATCGGAAGCTCCGACCTGCGGCATTTCGTGTCACGCACCTTGGTCAAATGGGTACGGGGCGCGTGCGATAGCCGCCGCGGCATTTCCGCGGTATGCTTTCGCGGGTCGGTACACCAACAATTTAGTTGGCCTATCGGCTCAGTGGTCAGTGCGAGGCTCCGGAATTTCGGAAGAACGGGAAGCGGGTTCTGATGCCGACAACGCGATCTCCAAAATTCTTCGGCCCAAGTCAGTTCAAAAGCCGCGGCATTGCGGGCCGGGTGCTGGTGCCCTATCGATGTGGGGACCTGTTTTTGAAAATGACGCACAACAGATTCGCGCAAGCGTGGAGAAATTCATCCAGCGACGCGCAAGTGAAAAACAGGACCGCCAGGTTACCGCGATAGCATTATTGGGCCTGGCTGCAATCGCGCTAGTCGCGAAGTAGCGCCCGGCAGTTTATGGAATTGAGTTCATGGCAACACTTGAACAAATCACCCGTGGTTCGGCAGTGAAAGGGATTCTGCCGGATGGTCTTGTCACGATCAGCGATGTTCGCTGGATCGCCACGGTCGCCATTGAGGTGACCTACAAGGACGCCGGCGGACGACTGGGTAACGAATTACTCTACCGCGACCGCGAGCCAACACTTGAGATTGTCGAAGCCGGCCGCCCGTGGAGTTTTGACGGCGACGGTACGCGGTTTCGTTTAATTTCCGAAGCCAACCGCATCCGGCTGGCGTACCTGTTTGATCCGCTGCTCGCCGTTCACACATCACTTGTCGAGCCATTGCCCCACCAGATCACGGCGGTTTACAGCGACATGCTTTCCCGTCAGCCGCTTCGCTTTCTTCTGGCGGATGACCCCGGTGCCGGCAAAACAATCATGACAGGCTTATTGATCAAGGAACTGATTGCCCGCGGCGATTTGCAACGATGCTTGATCGTCTGCCCCGGTAACCTTGCCGAACAGTGGCAGGATGAACTCGACCGCCGGTTTCACCTGCCGTTTGAGATCATGACCAATGACGCCCTTGAAACAGCCCGCACCGGCAACTGGTTCCGTGATAAGCCACTGGCGATTTGCCGACTCGATAAGCTCAGCCGCAACGAAGACGTGCAGGCCAAATTGCGGCAAACAGACTGGGATATGATCGTCTGCGACGAGGCGCACAAGCTCAGTGCCACGTATTACGGCAACGAAATCAAATACACCAAACGCTACCGGCTCGGCCAACTGCTCTCCACCCTTACCCGGCATTTTCTGTTGCTGACAGCCACGCCGCACAACGGCAAGGAAGCCGACTTCCAGTTATTCATGGCGTTGCTTGACGGCGACCGCTTCGAAGGAAAATTTCGTGACGGCGTTCATGTTTCCGACGCCGCCGACATGATGCGCCGGCTGGTCAAGGAACAATTGCTTAAATTCGATGGAACGCCCCTGTTCCCGGAACGCCGGGCTTACACCGTGAATTACTCGCTGTCCGACGCCGAATCGCAGCTTTACAAACAAGTTACCGATTACGTCCGGGAGGAATTCAATCGTGCCGACGCATTGGAAAACGAAGGCCGCAAGGGAACTGTCGGCTTTGCCCTGACGATTCTCCAACGCCGGCTGGCATCGTCGCCGGAGGCGATCCTGCAATCTCTACGCCGTCGCCGCGAGCGTCTTGAAAAACGCCTGCGCGAAGAACAGCTATTGAAGCGCGGCGCGGAAATCGACATGACGGCAGGGCTGACCGCCATGACCGATGACGACCTTGAAGACCTTGATGATGCGCCAGACCGGGAAATTGAGGAAACCGAGGAACGCGTCGTGGACCAGGCATCCGCCGCCCGGACCATCACGGAATTACGGGCCGAGATCACTCTGTTACAAGAC
>JAJZEY010000586.1 GCA_021805585.1 Planctomycetota bacterium | reverse complement strand
CATTGGCCGACTGGACAGCATTTCGGATGGTGCCAACTCCGGCGACGTTGGCCAAGTTCTTGAACAATATAGTTATCTTGGTTTATCCACAATTGTCGCAAGAAATCACCCGCAAACAGGCATTAACTTAACGCTGGTCGGCGCCAGCGGCAGCGTCGGCTCCGGCGGAGATCAATATGTCGGCCTTGACCGCTTTGGCCGCATTGTAAATCAGAACTGGGTGGATTCCAGCACTGGAAACAGTGTGGATAATTACACCTACACCTACGACCAGAATTCCAATGTGACCGCAAAAAATAACGTGCTGAACTCCGCCTATTCGGAAACATATTCCTATGACCTGCTGGACAGATTAACCGCCGTAACCCGTGGCGGAGCGGCGTACCAGAACTGGAACTTGGACAGCCAGGGCAATTGGAGCAGCAGCACCGCCAACGGCGTAACGCAAACTCGTACCGCCAACGCCCAGAACCAGATCACCAGTATCAGCGGCACATCCGTCACCCCGGCCTACGACGGCAATGGAAACGCCGTTTCCATCGGGTTAACCACCCAGCCTGCTGGGAGCGCCGCCACCCTGACCTACGATGCCTGGAATCGTCTGGTCAAGGTTACCAATAGCAGCGGCCAAGTCATTGCCGAATACACCTACAACGCGATGGGCTACCGCATCACCGAATCCTATCCACAAGGTGGCACGGGCATTCCTGCCGGTGAGATTAATTACATCTATTACAATTCCAACTGGCAAGCCATTGAAACCCGCACCAACGGCACCAAAATTCACCGTCATCAGCGATGCGACGCCTCTGCAGGAACGAGCCTTGAAACTGCTTGGGTTGTACCCAGTACGGTGAAGGGCGAAAACAAAGGAAAACCCTTTATTTGCAAGTTTTTTTCACTTTTCGTGCGGGGAACTACGGTTCAGTGTACGCGGCGACGTTCTGCGGCAGGAGTTGTGTGGTTTGAGGGGGAACCACCCTAAGATTCAGGTGTAACAGACCACTGGCGCTATTGTCGGCCATACGCGCTGGTTCTGCATTTGGCATAAGCTGACGCGATCAGTATCGTTTGAATCCGCGCAGATATTTTTCCCATTGGGCGGCCGTGTGAAAATCCAGTCCTTTGCTCCAGCATGCGCCGGTATAATAGGTAAGAACTTGGCCGGGATTCACTTTTACCAGTAAAAGCCGATAGTTCAGTTTGTCCTGGGTCACGCCGACAAGCATTTTCGGATTCACCAATACCCCAATTCCGGTGGAACCATAATGCTTCTGAGGCGGTTCCCAATAACACAGCATGCCAATTTTTTTATCAATTATCAGTGTCCCTTTGCCATGCCGGGCCACGCCAATACCTACAGTCAGTGGTCCCGGGCGATTGGATTGTAGAACGGTCTGGATGCGGTCCAGATTGTCTCCGGCCCGCAGCGTATCAGTTCGTTTTTCCCAGACCAGCCGCCGGCCGGCCCGCCACGGTTCGTACCAAACTTGAAATTTCGCGGTGTTCGGACCGCGCTCAAGGATGCGGTAATACTGCCAGTAAACTGAATTCCACAAGCGCCCACCGGACCAGATTCCCAGTCCGCCGCAACCGCGGCTGAAGCCGGTATTGTAACAGTCGAGTCCATTGCCCTGATCCACATGGTAAATTCCGGATTTATAGCGGATGTTGATAACCGGGAACCGCACGGATTTAACCCACACATCAATGCCGCTTCCGGCCGGTTCCACAAGACCAAGCTGCGGACCATAAATGCGATGGGCAATCCGGTCGTTTTCCCAGGCGATGTCATCAAAACGTTCGGGTACATATCGGACAAATGCCGGCCCCGTGGGTTGGATAATATGGTGATTGACATAATGCAGCGACGTATGGCGAACGGGCGGCTTGGGCATTTGGGCGAGGTGGGGCAGTTGGAACGGCGCCAATTTCACCATCTGGCAGCCGGCCATCAGAAACGCCCCGACGCTGAAGGGTCTGCTGCAGCGGGCCTGCACCCATGCCGGTGCCACGCCTTCGCGCTGGGTTCGGCCAATCAGGCCGCTGGACATCTGACACTTCAGCAGGCCGGCCCAGGCCCTTTTTATTACCGGCAGGAATTTTTTACGGTCCAGAATGCCATGTCGCACCCCCCAAGCCATGGCGTAGCAGTCCAACGCGGTTCCGCTGGATTCGGGCAGCGGAAACCAGGCCGGATCCGTAAGGCTCGGTGTCCACAGGCCATCCGGTGGTTGCAATTTTGCCAGACGCGCCGCCATCCGCTTTAAGAGAGATTCATAGCCTTTGCGTTGTGGGGCGTCGGATGGAAGATATTTAAGATTTTCCGCCAGGGCGGCCACCACCCATCCATTTCCGCGCGACCAGAAAATCCTGTGGCCGTCGGGATCGTGTGCATGGAGAAAGTGCGGGTCGCGGAAGAAAAGCTGTTGGGCGGAGTCATAAAGCAGGGCTTGAGTGCGGGCCCAGTTTACATTCATGGTGTGCACATAGGCCCGGTCATGGGTCAGTACAGCCAGCTTTGTAAGCACCGGACCGGCCATAAACAACGCGTCGCACCAGAACCACGGTATGCGGTGGTGCGGCAAAACCGTGGCATTATTCAACGTGCCGAGCTTATCCGCGCTGGCGCGGATCGCCGCGAGCATGGCCGGGTCATGGGTCAGTTGAAAATCCGCTTCATACAGGCGGCCGATGCAGAAATTGTCCGCAAAAATTCGGCTGTGAAAACGGGGATGTTCGCGGAAGCCGGCCTTTTTTCCCGCAGCCAGCATGATCGCCGCATAGCGCTTACTGCCGGTAAGATGCTGCAAATCGGCCAAGCCATTCCAGAATGTCCCGCCCAGCCAGGTGGTATCGACATGCGCGCCATATGCCTTAATCTGGGCATCAGCCGCCCGTCGCAATTCCGCGGTAATCCGTCGGGCTGTTTGCATTTTTGGCGGGGGAGCGGCGTGCAGGCGAACGGTCCCATACAGCAGGGTCAGCCCGGCGGCGATAAAAAGTCCGGCTGTGCGGGGCGAAAATCGGGATTTTATTGCCATGGAGTACTCCAAATTTCGGAACGTTTTAAATGTCGGAATAAAACAACTTACGAACATATATAACTTAATATTAAATACCGACCGACCGTGGTCGGTGGAGTGGGCGCCATCAGCGGCCCATCCATCCGCCATCCACGGTAAGAACGGTTCCATGGACATAACCGCCGGCTTCACTGGCCAGAAACAGCGCGGCCCCCGCGATATCTTCCGGCGTGCCCCAGCGGCCCGCGGGAATGCGTTCAAGTATTGCGGCGCAGCGTTTCTCATCGGCGCGAAGGGGCGCGGTGTTGTCTGTGGTTATGTAGCCCGGTGCGATGGCATTCACATTCACGCCCCGCCCGGCCCATTCATTGGCCAATGCCTTGGTGAGCTGCCCAATGCCTCCTTTACTGGCGGCATAACCGGGAACCGTCAGGCCCCCCTGAAAACTAAGCAGGGATGCGATAAAAATGATCTTGCCGTTTCTGCGCGTCAGCATTTCCCGTCCCAGGCCACGCGCTAACACAAACGGTGCCGTCAGGTTCACTTCCAATACGGAATCCCAATTTTCGTCTGAATGGTCGGCCGCGGGTTGCCGCCTGATGATACCGGCATTATTGATCAGAATATCGATAGGAGGCGCGTGTGCCGCCAGATTGCGGAGCAGCCCCTCCACGGCTGATCGCCGGCCCAAATCCGCCTGAAATGGGATAAAATGCCTTCCAACGCTGCGGACTGCGGCTTCCACTTCGCTGCCTGCTTCCAGGTTGGCACTCGTCCCAATAATGTCGGCGCCAGCTTGGGCCAGCGTTGTCGCAATGGCCCGGCCAATGCCGCGGCGGCAACCGGTCACCAGTGCGGTTTTACCCTTCAGTGAAAATAAATCCAGTATCATTGAACAGGCTTTCACATTAGCGAAGATCGGCGACGGCTACGGTATTCATATCCGCAAACACCTGATTTTCCCCGCCCATGCCCCAGCAGAAGCTGTAGGCGGTTGTTCCCGCACCGGCATGAATGGACCAGCCTGGTGAAAGAACCACCTGGCAATCGGCCACCATCAGGTGACGGGTTTCATCACTGCGACCCATAAGGTGCACCACACGTGCATCGGGTGCAAGATTAAAGTAAAGATATACTTCGGACCGTCGCAAATGTGTGTGCGGCGGCATGGTGTTCCATACACTTCCGGGTGCCAGGCGGGTAAAACCCATCACAAGTTGGCAGCTTCGCACGCCATCGGGATGAATATACTTATAAAGTTTTCGCTGATTGGCCCCGGCGGGGGACCCCAATTCCAGCGGGACAATCGAGTCATGCCGAATGACCTCCGTTGGATACGCCACATGCGCCGGATAACTAAGCAGATAGAATTTGGCGGGATGATTCGCATGGAGGCTGGAAAAGACAATTTTGCGACAGCCGAGTCCGGCATAAAGACCATCTGTGGTTTGCAATTCAAATGATTCGCCATCCACTTCAATGCGTCCGGCTCCGCCAATGTTTAATATTCCCAATTCGCGCCGCTGAAGAAATGTTTCACAGCGCATCACATCGTGCGGTTGAAGCGCCAGGGTATTACGCACCGGGACTGCGGATCCGATGATGGCCCGGTCCAGGTCGCACCAGGCCAAATTAATTTCACCGGGATTAAACAATGAATCAAGCAGAAAGCCTTCTCCAAGATCGCGACTGTTCATGGTTGCGTAGCGGCGTTCATCCGGAACGAGAACTGTTTTCATGCAAATCCTTTCGACGCTTTGCCGCTTGGCGAACGGTTCTTAAGCTGCGTCCGGTTAAAGTCGCAGCATGGCGCTTCTGGTGCGACTTTCGCCACCGTCGGCAACATAGTATAAGCCATTTTAACTGTATATTGTCGGCTTCTCCAGTTGCCCGGGAATGTCGCATTTTACTGATTCGCATGACGTAGTACGACAGACACTTGCCGCCAGGTTGTGGTGTCCGGTCAAATCCACCGGGAGGGCTACTTTTTCCGGGCTGAATCCGGATTACCCGGCCAGGACCGCCGCGTGTTGTGCCGCCAGGCGATGTGTAAACGGGCACACCCTTGTAAACCGGCGCTTGCCGGCAAGATGCGCACGGGCTTGGGGGAAACGAGAATCGCGCCAGTTTATGCAAAACCACTGAATCGGAAGGTGAAAAAAGTGGACTTTATCATCGGTTGGTTGGGGCGGAATTATCGGTTTGACCACGGCTTTTCAAACCGCTCCAGGGGTTTTGAAAATTATGTTATTTTCGGACTAAAAAAAAAGTGCGTTTTTCTAAAGTTTCGCGTGCAACATTTCCAAACTTGGATATAATCTATTTAACGAGGGTTAGAAATTCAGGGAGGTTATGACATGGCAAAACAGCCAAAACAGACCAAACAGCGGCAAGGCACCGAATCCAAAGAAAATCTTGATATTTCCGCAGCGCTTGCCGGCTGGAGTTTTCAACCCGGACAGATCAACGTGCGACTTATTCGCGGCCGTAACAGAAAAAGCAAAATTCAGGTTCGACTGGAGCTTGGCGTATTGCAGATGGAGCTTTCCGGACGGCCGGATGGCAGGCGTCCGCACAATTCCCGATCTGAACTGGACTATCAGTTTTCGCGGCTTAACCGCCACATCAAGGCCCATAGCTCGGACCAGGATTTCCAATTGATAGCGCGTGATTGCCAGGCGTTGCGGCAGGAATCCGCCCTGTATTACCACCGTTACCTTAGCATGTTTATTTTAGGCCGCTTTGACGCGGTAATCCGCGATACGCAGCACAACCTGAATGTGTTGGATCTGTGCCGAAAATATGCCGCGTCGGAACGTGATCGCGACCAGTTGGAACAATACCGCCCGTATATCCTGATGATGCAGGGCCGGGCACGGGGAATGGTGGCGCTTGAGGCGGGCTACGCCAATACGGCATTGGCTTACCTGCGGGGCACCCTGCGAAAAATTATTGCCGCTTATGGTCAGCCGGAGGCACGCAAGTCCATGGAGGCCCAGACCATCCTTGCCATGATGCGCGACATCCGTCGGCAGTTGCCGCCTGATCCACGCGTGGAATTGCATCGGCAACTGCAAAGGGCAGTTTCACATGAACGTTATGAGGAAGCCGCCTCGTTGCGGGACCAATTGATGGCCCTTCATGCCGCTGATGCCGCCAGTTCGGGGGAAGTTCACGCCGGTAACTCTTCGATTCCGCAGCGGCGCGAAAGCCGCAATCGGGTCAGGCGGGAACCGCCGGGCAGCTCGGCGGGTAATCAGTCCGATAATCATGGCGCTCAAGACGGGTCAGCTGCCTGATGGCAAAAACACAAACTCTCAATAAGTGTGCGGCATTTGACCAGGACCGACGCCCCCCGTGGCGTTGAACACTTCCACTTACGGTATTTTGTCTTTGAACTTTTCCTTGAATTCCGCAAGCGATACGATTCCTTCCGGAAGTACCGCCTGTTCCGCCACCAGAACGGGGATGCCATCCACAATCGGATAACGCATTCCGCCAACTTGCGCAACCAGAAAATCGCCCTCTTGAGTAAGTTTGCTGCGTGTCAGCGGGCAAACCAGTAAGTGCCGGATTGCATCGTCAAGCATGGGCAGTATTCCTTTGTGCCGGTCGGTTCCGCCGCCGGTGATATTCAATCGCAATGAAGCCCGATCGGCCCGGCGGCGATCAGCCCCTTGCACCGGAAAATCTTACTCCCTTACGCTGCTGAATTTTAGCAGAATATCAAATTGCGGCCAGTCGCTGTGGAGAAAGCTTTGATTCGGTCGTGCGCCGGCCCGGTTCTCAAATAATTTCAGCATCTTTTCCCCGCAATAAAAATTCGCGGGTATGCTTCAGGGCGGGGTATCGCCCACGGCCATTACCGGGCAGGTCGCTTCCCGCAGAACCGCCTCCACGGTGGTTCCCAGAAAGAACTTGCCCGGGCGGCTGCGCCCGTGGCTTCCCATTATGATAAGTTTTGCCTTCCATTCGGACGCGGTTTGCATAATTTCCATCGGCGGGCTGCCACGCCGCAAAAATAGCTGGACATTCGACCGATCTATTCTGGCCAGCAGGCGATTGCACAAATCCATCGATTCACGTTCGATAGCCGCGAAACCGCGCGTGGAGACATCGGGTGATTCGTCGATCGGCACGGGAGATGCGTCAATCACATGCACAACCGCCAGAGCCGCGCCCAAGTCCTTGGCCATTGAATCAGCGGTTTCCAGCGCGCGAACCGCCGGCAGGCTGGCATCAATTGCCACAAGAATTCGATTGAATTCCATGGTCCGCGGCTGCGGCGCG
>JAJZEY010000316.1 GCA_021805585.1 Planctomycetota bacterium | reverse complement strand
CCGGTGGCATCAAGCACGCGCTTGACTATGGCCAGTCCAAGGCCCGCATGAAGCCCGCTTTGCGTTCTGGCGGCATCACCGCGCCAGAAGCGATCAAACACGCGAGCGGAATCTTCCGCGGCAATGCGACTGCCGGTGTTGGCCGTGCGCAGCCAAACGCCGCCGTCCGCCGGAGTAACTTCAATTTCCACCAGTCCGCCCTGATCAGTATAACTGATCGCGTTATCAAGTAAATTTCGGATGACCATCTGCACCGCGCCCGGAGGCGCTGATAACTGGCACTCCTGGAGATCAGGATGGCTGATATTTATTTTTCGGGCGGCAATTTGTGCGGAGAAAGCCTCAAGCAATTCCGTAACCAGCCGATCCACCCTTATGCGGCCGCCACTGAAATGAAGCTGATGGCCTTCCAATCGGGATAAAGTAAGCAGATTCTCCACCATCACCTGCATTTGCAGGGTAACGGAAAGACAGTTTTGCACGCAGGTCTGGTATTCCGCGGGCGTGCGCATACGCTTGTCCGCAAGTTCCAGCGTGGTTCGCAGGCCCGCGATGGGAGTGCGCAGTTCGTGGGCAATATCAGCCGTCAACTGCTTTTCACGGGTAAACGCATTTTGGACGCGCGCCAACAGTTCATTGAGTCGCTGGACAATGGGTGTGAGTTCGGCCGGGACGCCGGTGGGGGTAAGGCGGTCGGACATATTGGATATACCCACGGCTTCAATGCGCTGGGAAATGTGTCGTACCGGGGCCAGACCGCGGGTCACAATCAGAACCAGCAGAGCTGCGGAAACCAGCACGGCACCGCCGCAACCCAGGGCCAGTGAACCGGCTAGGATTGTCTTGGTGTCGTTTAAGCTTTCCAGCGAATGGGCAACAGCAACAATAAAAGTTTCATCCGATTTCCTGGTCCGCGTTTGCCCGTCTCCTCCGTCTTTTGGCCTGCGATTGGATTCTTCATCATGATGGTCGCCCTGCTGCTGGTCGTGGTCGTCGGATTCCAAATGCACCAGTGCCACGGCCTGCCCGACGTGAAGGTCGTCATGAAGGCGGATATTATGAAAAAAGATATGTCCCGCAAAGGGTCTGGCGAAAGCAAGCGAATAATGAGCCAAGTCAGGGCTTTTATAAACCGGGTGCCCCTGGATATTCCAGACTTCCACATAACGCGGAAAGGCCGCAGCATGACCGTAGCCCAGGGTGTCTGTTGGGGAATCAAAACTGATGCGTCCCCGATGGCCGACATCCATGGCGCCAACCACCGCGCCAAGTCGAGATGTAAGCAGCAGACGGAATTGCCGATCCAGACTGTGGCTGACCAGAAAGTAGATGAATACTCCAAGACTGGTCAGCAGAATAGCGGTCGTCAGTCCGCTGGCGAACAAAATATTGCGTCGGATGGACTTCATGCCATGTTATTCAATTAAATATCCCTGGCCGCGCCGCGTCTGGATAAGACGCGGGCCATCGGCAATTTCAATCTTTCGGCGAAGCAGGCCGATGAACACATCCACCACATTGCTTTCCAGGGATGCGTTCTGGTCGTATACATGTTCCCAAATGTCGCTTCGCGAAACAACCTGGCCACGGCGGAGCGAAAGGTATTCCAGAATGGCGTATTCGCGGGCGGAAAGTTCTATTTCCTGCTGGCCGCGGAATACCCGGCGCGCCGCCAGGTCCAGTTTCAGATCGCCAACTTTTCTGAAACTGGCGTCCGGCTGATAACGCCGACGAATCAGTGCCCGCATCCGTGCCAGCAATTCAGACAGCGAAAATGGCTTGACCATGTAATCGTCGGCGCCGGCATCCAAGCCTTTGACTCGCTCATCAAGTGTATCACGCGCGGTAAGAATCAGGACGCATGGGCGGGACTTTAGCGTGTTAATGGTCTTTAGAACAGCCAGGCCATCCGCTCCGGGAAGCATAATATCCAGAACCACGGCGTCAAATGCCGTCCGGCAAATCAGATTTATTGCCTGTCGGCCATCAGATGTGGCGTCCACCGCATAGGATTCCTCGCGCAGGGCCTGTACCAGCGAATCACGCAGTGGTTTAAAATCCTCCACGACTAATAGTCGCATGAATAGTTCCAAAAAAAGACCACGGCCCGGCACGGGCAACCACTGCCTGTGAACCGGGCCGCAGTCGCGGGACTTTCACAATTCACGGTCAGTTGTCGTCCCCATCATCATCGCCATCGTGATGGTCTTTGTCACCTTTATTGCCATCGGCGTGGTCATGATTTTTGTCACCTTTGTCACTGGAATCACCATCGCGCAAGCTCGCCGGGTGTCCGAAATTTTCCATCAGACCGACCAGCTGATGAGAAAAGTAAACGGTTGCAGGCAAATGCAGGCCTGTTGTGATGCAGGTAGCAATTACCACTTGGGGGCGGGTGACCTTTTGAAAACCGGCGCAATTTGCCCGCACGGCATGGGCCGCCGCCAGGGTGGCCAGCGAACCGCAGGCCAGCAGGCCAAAAAGGGGGCCGGCGATTTTGACCGCCACGTTGTCCAGCAACCCGTTTTTTTTGAAAAACATACATTTTCCTCGTTCGGAACATCTTTTTGCCGACGCCGGGCTGGAGAATTCAACAGCACCCGTTTCAACGGGTGTTGATCATAGGGATTGAAAATGAAACGCCGATGAAAGCGAAAATTGGCTGCGGATTTGGGATATATCTCAACTGCTTGTGGCGAACGCCACAATTAGCCCGATAATCAACCGGCTTGGGCGGCGGCATACGGGGCGGTGCGAAAATTTCACTTCGCGTATATGCTGGGGCCATGGCTTGCCTGAGTCTTAGAAAAATCTACCGTTACCAACAAAAAATCATCAAGTGCATATACGGACCCATGCCGATAGTACTACCGATGAATACGCAGACGGTCACAGATGTAAAGGTTTTACTGGTTTTCACGGCGGTGAAAGCGGAATATGACGCAATCAGCTCGGCCGTTAAGCATTGGACACTGGATACGCCGCGCGGCGTTCGGGCCACCGGGTACGATGAAGTTGTGGTGGAGCAAATTGGCGTGCGCGGAAAAAACCTGCGCAACATTCTTCCGAAATTCGCACATACGCGACTGGCCGGCGTTATTACCGCCGGTGTGGCCGGTGCCCTGGATCCCGACCTTGGCGTGGGCGATGTGGTCATCGATTCCGCCTCCATGGAAGTGGATCGGGTGGTGGAATTTATTAATGCCATGTCGGGCGGTGCGCGGGTTCACAAAGGACCGATTCATACCAGCAAAACCCTGGTTTCCACCGTGGCGGAAAAAAAACTTCTGTTTGCCCAGAACCATTGTCTGGCTGTGGAAATGGAAAGTCAATATACCCGATCATTTGCGGAGCATCGCAAGCTTCCATGGCTTAGCGTGCGGGCCATCAGCGATTCGGCAATTGACGCAATCCCGCGACAGGTGGTGCATTTTGTGGACCGGAAGGGAAACATGAATCCTTTCGGTATCACCATGGGACTGGCCATGAACCCGATGTTGATTCCGCAGGTTGTGCGACTGGGGCGCAACACCACGCTGGCCACCAAACGGCTAAGCGATGTGATGGGGGCGGTGATCCGCAGCGGATGGCCGTTCTAACTGGTTCGTCGGCATCGTCTATGGATGAATTGCCACCCGGCATATCCACCATTTCACCGATTCGACTTTTGCTCTGTGCGGACGCCCCGCGTCATTTCCGATTCAAAATTATGCAATGAAAAGCAGCCGTAGTTTCACGGTGGCCATAGCCGCTGGTGCGGCGGGGTGGAAATTGCGCCCATCCACCGCTATTCTTGACCAGACAGGAAAGTGCGTGCCCCGCGGGCGCAAGCAGCGCTCAAGCCGCCGGTCCGCGAATCGATTGGAATAAGCCATCATGACCCATTCCCGAAATTCTTCGCTTGCCACGGCCCGTCGGCAGTTTGTGGACCTGTGGGGACAGATGGCCCCGCATTGGGGAATCAATCGGACGATGGCGCAAATTCATGCCTTGTTGATGATTTCGCCCGAACCGCTGACCGCCGAGCAGATCATGGAAGAATTGCAAATATCGCGCGGCAATGCCAGCATGAATCTGCGTGAACTGGGAAACTGGGCCATCGTGCGGCGGACCAGCGTGCCTGGTGACCGCCGCGATTTTTTCACCACGGAAGGTGATGTCTGGGTCATGTTCCACAATATTTTCCGTGAGCGCAAGCGGCGCGAACTCGACCCGCTGCTCAACCGACTCGTGGACTGCGCCGAAGCGCCCGGGAAAGCCGCGGAAAAGCCGGACGAACAGGCCCAACACAAGGCTTATACCGACCGCATGAACGAATTGACCGAATTTTTCAGCGTATTTCACAATCTCTTCGGGCGAATATTGGAACATCCGCCTGCGGATCTGGCGGCCATGGCCAAAAGCATGGAAAAAATGCTGTGATTATTTTTCACGTTCAAGTTTTGAAAAAGGTACGAAAATTGGCCAACTTAACGGCAAAGTGGTGCTGATTACCGGCGCATCGTCCGGTATTGGTCGAGCGGCCGCGCTAAGCTTTGCGCGGCGCGGTGCCCGCCTGTTTCTGGCGGCCCGGCGCGCCCAAAAGCTTCAGGCGGTCGTAAGTGAAGCAACCGCACTGGGCACAGAGGCCACTGCCGTATTATGTGATGTTTCAATTCAAAAGGATGTCGAGACTCTTTTTGCCGCGGCAATGGGCAAGCATGGTCGCGTGGATGTGGCCGTGGCCAACGCGGGCTTTGGTCTGTTGGGGCGGCTGCATGAAACCACGGAAGAACAGATGCAGGAAATCTGGCGTGTGAATGTGCTGGGAACCTGGTATGTGATGAAGCGCGCAGCGGAAATTATGCTTCCGCAAAAATCGGGCCACATTATTGCGGTTTCGTCCGCCATTGCCCGCAGGGCATTGCCGCAGATGGGGCCATACGCCATGACCAAGGCCGCGCAACTGTCATTGGTGGAGGCGCAAAGAGTGGAGCTTTTGCCCTTCGGCATAAAGGTCAGTTCCGTGCATCCGACCACCACCGATACCGAATTTTTTGATCAGGCCAGCCTTCGCAGTGGAAGAAAAATGCGCGGCTTTGGCACGGTGCAAACCGCGGAACTGGTTGGCGAAAAAATCGTACGGCTCGCCGAACATCCACGCCCCGAACTCTGGCCGAGCCGCCTGACCCGGATAAGCCTGGCATTTGCGACAATTTTACCTTCCGTGACCGACCGGGCGCTGGCTAAAATGACGGGAAAAAATGCGGCCATGGAAAAGCGGCGGTCGGCGGGAGAAACGGCTTGAAACAGACCTCGGCAACCGGTTTCACGCGCCGGTCGGCGCTGGTGCTGATTGCTCTGGTGGCGGTTGCCGGAGCGCTCAGCTGGTACCTGGAAAAGCCGCGCATCGCAATGCCGGGCGAGCCCTCAAAGCCGGTCCGCCGGGGATTAAATGTTCGCGTGATGACCTTCAATGTGAACATGATTGAGCCAACCGCCGGAGCGGACCGCTGGCACATACAGCGGCGACTTTTGCCGAAAATTCTTGATATATACAAACCTGATCTTATTGGGTTCCAGGCCTGTACGCCGGTGCAGGCCGCCTGGCTGGCCGATCATTTGCGGAATTACCGGCACTATCCGGTGCCGCGCGGCCTGGCGGGGGGAATTTTTTCAGCCATTTCCGGCGCGATTGCAACATGGAACCAGATTTTCTATTCCACGCGGTTTTCGCGTATCGCCGCGGCCCACGGCCTGGTGCGCCCCGGTGACTTGCGGAATAACCCAACGGAAAATGCATACTATTCCCTGGTTGTGCTTCAGGACCGCGCCCGAACGCTGCCGGACATTATTCTTCTGGATACGCATTTGCGCCATGGTAACCCCAACGCCGCCGTGGATGCCGGCCTGCTTCATGTCATTGTCCAGCACTGGCTGCGTAAATTTCCCGGCGCATTGTTCATCGTGCTTGGAGACATGAACCACACGCGCACGGATATTCCTGTTTATTCCAGATTAATCGGCCCGGTTTCGCACGTTGCCGGTGATGCCCGATGGTCAGACACATTTGACTACAAACTCCGACCGAAAGGTCTCGCCTGGGGCACCGTGCAATATTATGTGGGGCGGCCCGGATTACCCTGGCCCAGCGACCTGATTTTCGTCGGACCGGGCTGGAATTGGACACCGTCGAAAATCGTCCGCTTTCATGGTCGGCGTGGCAATTATCCCAGCGATCATTTCCCGGTGTTCACCGTGCTTACGCCGGCGGGCGCAGCGGCTTCCCGACCCTGAAGTCCTTTTGAATTGCGTATCCGACGGGTGCGGCGCAACCAGGCTGGCCCGGAGCCGCCTTCATACGACCGAACTCGCGCCTGATAACGCCCTATGCTGGTGAACCGGAAAGAAGCCGACAAAGAAACAAGCAGGCCGGCGCGCGGGCATCGGGGCGCTTTGTAGCATGGGCATCCTGCCCATGGGCGTAGCATGAAGCAGACCGCAAGTACCGGTTCGCAGTTGGCATTTTGCATTTAGCGGGAGCGTGTGGATTTGAAATTTCAGATTTGAGATTTAAAAAGACGCGATAGAGCACTTGTTCTGTTTTCTTGTAATGGGATTGGTGGAGGGGTATAAAAGGCGTGTAGCAAATGGGTATGCCCGGTCCCTGGCTTGGTAACGCAGCTTGGTAATATCGTGTCTGACTGGACGGTTAAATGGTCAGGAATGCTTATAAAACGACCAAGCCACAGAGGCCACAGAGAACGCCTGCCGGCAATTATTATTTGTCACAGGATTTGCTGTTCGGCGCGGTGGCCTTAACCAATTCCAGCGGGCAAATTGTAGAAGCCTACGATTGCGAGGCGTATGGAAGTATTTTGATCTTCACCACACCGGGCCCGGATAGCCTCTGGTTTACCGATGACGATGTGCAATCAGATTACGGTGCCAATGAAATCATTTACTGCGGCTACCGATTCGACCCTGAAACGCAAAATTATTACGTCCGTAATCGGGCATACAACCCCGCCCTTGGTCGCTGGATTCAACGTGATCCGATTGGGTATGCGGGTGGAATAAATCTGTATGAGTACGTAAGAGAAAAGCCGGTAGTGGCGACAGATCCCAAGGGGAAAGACCCGTACGGATTCGGTATCCCATCCGGTACGGCCATTGGGTACAATGGATATTCCCCTGCGGCCATAGAACGCGCCGTCGAACTTGCCGCGCTCCACTCGATTGACAGCTATTTCAGAAAATTGTTCCGTCAGTCACCGGTGAGCGCTGGATTGTGTGTGAAGGCGGGGCCATGCAAGGCCGCGATTAGCGCTGGGGCAGGGAGCGGATTGTCTGGATCAAT
>JAJZEY010000482.1 GCA_021805585.1 Planctomycetota bacterium | reverse complement strand
ATGACCAGCAATCGACCAAAGGGATCGGCTGAATTACCGGCAATTTCCAGGCATCCGCCAAAAAACAACAGGTAAAGTACCAGAATTGTGACCGCGCCGACAAATCCCCACTGGCTGCCCACAACCGCGAAAATAAAGTCGTTAGCCGCTTCGGGCAGAAGGCCGTGGCGAATTTCGTCGGCCCCGCGCAATCCGCGGCCGGTCAGCGCACCGCTGCCTTCGGCAATTTCGCTCTGCTGCTTTTGATACAAATTGCCGTGCAATTGTGCCTTGGTCGGTTTGCCGTGGGTAAACAGGGCGACAATTCGCTGCTTCTGATAGGGCTTGAGAAATGTGTAGGTCCACGGGGCGGCGGCCAGCACAATAAGGGCAATGGCGATCAGATGGCGAAACCGTGCGCCGGCGGCAATCAACATGGCATAAAGCACCGGCGGAAACAAAAGCGCCGTGCCCAGATCACTTTCCACCAGAATCAGACACATGGGCGGAATCATAAGCGCGAACGGGAAAAGCAACTTACGGAATTCGCGGCATTCGCGATGCATGCGCAGCGACCAGGCCACGGTTAACACGAAGGTTATTTTCGCCAGTTCGCTGGGTTGAAAGTTCATCCCGCCGGGCAGGATAAACCACCGATGGCTTCCCTTCACCGCCGGCGAAAAAAGGACGGCCAGCAGCAGAAGGCACGATATGCCATATAAGAAATAGGAAAGAGCGCCGATTTTCCGATATCCGGGAATTAACGCCAGAAGCAGAATCGCCACGCCGATGGCCAGGTGAATCTGCTGGCGGATAAAAAGCTGCGGTCCGCAGACCTTAACCGCGGCCAGGCTGATGAGCGAAAGCATTGCAATGGCCAGGACAAAAAGCCAGGAAATTCGCGTGCGCAGGAGTTCCGGCAGAATCTGACTCCAGATTTTTCCCAGGACCGTTAAATCCGATCCGCCTTGTGCGGATTGAGCGCCTCGCCGGTGAAAAATATTCATCAGGAAAAAATCCCATAAATGCCCAGCCGTGCCGGAAGGCGGCCTGGGGCGGGCGTTACCGCACAGAATACCGCGCCGATTCACCGCCGCCAGTCCTGGCGGTCGGTTGGCTCGCGGATAAAATCAGGGCTTGTCCAGGTGTGGCAGGTAACCCGCCTGTTCCATATCCAGCAGGCATTGTCGCACAATGGGGCCGGCCCGTTTGCCGCCATCGCCTCCCATTTCCACGACGGCGGCAAAAGCATAGCGTGGCGCGTCGGCCGGTGCATAACCGGCGAACCAGGCGTCATCGCCTTTCACGATTGTTTTATGCCCGTTTTCCACGACTACCTCATGGGTTTGGGCCGTTCCGGTTTTGCCGGCTACCGGCAGATGCATGTTCAAAACCGGGGCGGTGCCGCTGTGGCCATGGACGACCAGATACATCCCCTGTTCGATGGCCGGCATGGCGGAAGCATCCATCGGAATGCGATGTGGGGGCAAACGGGGAAGACCATCAATAAGATGCGGACTTTCCCAAATTCCGCCACGCATCATGCCGGCGTAGGCATTGGCCATTTGCAAAGGGGTAACCGCAATCGGCCCCTGTCCGATTCCCATGAAAATGGCGTTGGTGCGGTCCGCCGGGCGGGTCAAATCGCCGACAATTCGCGGCAGGTAGCCGCCGGTCTCGTCGGCCAGGCCGACGCCGGTGGGGGACCCCAAACCGAAAGACTGATAACCCCGCACCAGCCGCTTAAGACCCAGAAGCATACCCACGCGGTAAAAATAGGTATCGCACGATTGTTCAATGGCGGCGGTAAGCCGCAGGGGGCCGGGTGCGACCGGATAGGTCCAGTTCCGGAAGACATTGGGATGTCCCGGGAAAAAATAAGCTCCGCAGTTGATGACTGAATCGGGCGTGATCACGCCATCAAGTGTGGCAAATGTGGATTCAATAGGTTTAACAATGCTGCCCGGGGGATAAGGGCTGTCAATCGCGCGGTTAAGCAGTGGAAATGCATTGTCCGCGGCAAGTTTGGCAAAATCGCGATGATATGTGTTGGCGTTGTAGGTTGGCAGCGAAAGCATCACCAGAACATTTCCGGTGCGGATGGAAATAACGGCCAGTGCGCAGTTGTGCATGGATCCATTAAAATTCAGCAGATTGCCGGTCGGGGCAAGCAGTTGCCGCTGAAGCGTTTGTACAAGGCGTGCATCCAGTGTCAATCGGACGGTTTTTCCGGCGCGCGGCGGGCGCGTATCGGCCCGCACGACTTTTCCATCCAAATTCAACAGTTTAACGCCGCGCCGCCCGCGCAGCTGGGCGTCGGCTGCCAGTTCCACGCCGGATGCGCCCACAAGGTCACCTGGAAGCAGGCCGCCAAGTTTACCTTTCGTGTCCGTTAACGTTCCCGGGATAAGATCGGGCAGCACAAAAGGATTGGCCTCAATGGCCGCTGGACCGGCCGGCCGCATGGTGCCGATAATTTGGGCGGCAACTGAATTCAGCGGATAAACGCGGTGGGTGCCGGCGGCAATGACCAGTCCGGGATAACGGTCGGCATGTTTTTTAAAGTAAAAGGCCACCGCATTGGAAACATCCGGCACAATCGTGTGGGCTTCGTGGGCTTCCACAAGGTCCAGATGGCCGGCCTGGGCGATGCGGTTAAGGACTTCCGTCGGCGATTCATCCGCCTCGGTGGCATTGTGATGGCTGTAACGGAGTGTCCAGATGTCCTGCCGCAGCAACTGCATGCGGGCGCGGATCAGATCAAAGCGGTGCAGGACTTTGCGTTCAGGCACTCCGCAGATTTTTGCGATGACCCGCGGCAGCGAACGGAGTTCAGCGGCTATTTTGCGGCGCTGCGCGGGCAGATGTGCGATGATGGCCCGCACATTGTGCGGATATCGGCGGCGAAGCAGTGCGATGGCGTGGCGGTTTATCCACTGGTCGTCGCGGTTCATGGCCTGATATTCAATTTCCAGATTGTAACAGGGTTCTTCCACCGCCAGCACCACACCGTTGCGGTCCACAATGGCACCGCGTGTGGTGGGAATGACAAAATGGCGGTAGCTGAAGCGGCGGGCCTGCTGTTTCCAGAATTTAGCCTGCGCGATCTGCAATACAGCCAGGCGCGCACCGACAATACCGATTGCCACAAGGGCCAGAACCAGAAGAAGAATCAGTCGCCGCTTAAGCATTTCAACCCATCCGCCACCGGCGGTTGCCGCATTGAACATCCAGGCCGGTGTGGCACCGGAACGCAATGCGATTAAGCATATCCCGAGTGCGGGTTTAACTCAAAATGCCACCGCGATTTTCCGACGGTCGGAACGGATAGGTCACGGGCAAAAAAAGGAGGGGTACTGCATCGCGCGTTTGCAAAAACAGGGTCCATTCGCTAATAGAAAAGCATGAGCAGTCTGGAACAAATTGTCTGGAAAATTTTACGCGGACCACGCCAATGGGTGGAACCGTGGTATGCGGCCTACGCCTTGCTTGGGGCGGTGTCATCCGGTCTTATTCCAGTGCTGCTGCCGCTGATGATGGTGGCGGTTTCCCATCGACTGGCCGATGTGGGCTATGTGATGGGCGCATTTAATATGGGGGCGTTAAGCAGCCCGCTTTGGGGGCGGCTGGCTGAGGAAAAGAAAATATTCCGCAGTGTATTTTGTGGTGGCCTGCTGCTGGAGGCGGCCAGCCTCGGGCTTTTTACTATTGCGCACGGACTGCCGGAATGGTTCCTGCTGGCGTTGCTGATGGGCGCGGGCAGTTCGGCGGTGGCCACCTGCGCCACACTGTTTGTCGTGGAATTTCACCCATCCGAGGAATGGACGCCGCGAATCGGCTGGCTGCAAACCTTTAACGGTACCGGGCAGGTGGCCGGGCTGCTGTGTGCGGGAATATTTTCCGCAGCCGGGTATCGCGTCGGACTTCTGACCGGTGCCGGCCTGCTGCTGACGGCTTTATTGCCAGGCCTGCTTAGTCTTAAATCGCGGGCCGCGCCGGTGCGGCGATTGGACATTTCCGAAGGGAAGCAACACCGGCAAAGTCTGGACTTTTCCATGCTCGCACGCTTTGCGCGGGTGGAACTGCTGGGTGGCGGACTCCTGCGGCACGCGGTATTTCTGAATCTGGCGGGCATTAAAAGTGTTCGACGGCTTTTGCCGACACGATTCGGAAGATTTCTTTTGTCGTGGTTTTTTATATTTTTGGGCGTGTCGGGTTTTTTCGCCTATTTCCCGCTGTTTCTTAAATCGGCCTTTAATGTTGCGCCCGGCGTGACATCCTTAACTTATGCCTTGGCAGCGGGGGGCGGCGTGCTGTTGTATAATCTCACCGGAACCTGGGCGCGAAAATTCGGTGATGGCAGGGTTTATCGAATCGGTCGCCTTGTCCGGTTATGCGGTTTTGTGTTGATGCTGGCGCTGATGTTTCTACCACGCGGAGGCTGGTCCTCGGCGGCGGCACTGCTGGCGTTTGTGACGGTCGTGCTTTCCTGGCCCGTGATCAGCGTGACCGGCACTGAATTAACCTCGGTTCTTAGCCCGATGAGTCAGGGTGCCGCACAAGGGTTGAACAACGCCGCCAACGCGGCTGGAACCGTGATCGGGACCTATCTGGCCGGCGGATTGATGCACTTTTTTGGCTACGCGTGCATTCCGGCGCTGGGGGCGGTCGGCTTGATTTTGTCCCTGGTTACCGGCGCAAACCTTTGAAAAATCCGATGGACTGTCAGGGGAGGATTGATACGGGCGCAGATCGGCCGTGCCCTGATGCCGGCCGCCGGAAAAGGGCGTTAAGATCGGGTCGAAAGGGGGCCAAAATAGTTCGGGACAATCAGGCTGAGTTAGGGTATAATCGACTGGTTTATTGGCCCGTTGAACAAGGCCTGTGGAGTTTTGCCGCGATGAAGAAAATTTTTCTGGAAACGTTTGGCTGTCAGATGAACGTTCTGGATAGCGAACTGGTGCGGGGGCAGCTTCGTGCGCTGGGGTATGACTTTATCGCTGATTCCGATCAGGCGGATGTCGTGCTTTACAATACCTGTTCGGTGCGGCAACATTCGGAAGATAAAGTCCTTTCACGCCTTGGCCGAATGAAAATTCGCAAGACCGGGCAGCCGGAACTGGTGGTAGGCGTGCTGGGGTGCATGGCGGAACGCGATGGCATGAAAATGCTTAAACGCCTTCCCCAGGTGGATATATTGTGTGGTCCGGGTGAACTGGATAAGCTGCCGATGCTGCTGAACAATGCCTTTCTAACGGGTAAACAGCAGGCAGCGCTGGCGGGCAACACCAGCCGTCGAAGTGGGACCATGGAATCGGCAGCCGACGGACTGGAAACTCTGGACCTTTCACGCAGCTTTTCACCCCATGAAAATAAATATCAGGCGTATGTGCGGATTGTTCGCGGCTGCAACAAATTTTGTACCTATTGTGTGGTTCCCTATACGCGCGGGCCGGAAATTTCCCGGTCGCCCGGCGCGATCATTGATGAGGCTCGCCGTCTGGTGGATGCCGGTGCCGGCGAAATTACGCTGCTGGGCCAGACCGTGAATCATTATGTGCATCAGGAGGCGAATGGGGCGGGACGCACCACATTTGCCCAGCTTCTTTACCGGCTGCATGAATCGATTCCGGAATTGCCGCGGCTGCGTTTCTTAACCAGTTTTCCCGCCGATTTTGGCGATGATATTCTTCATGTGATGGCGGCGTGCCCGCGTATTTGTCCGTTTCTGCATGTGCCGGCACAATCCGGCTCTAACCGTATCCTGAAACTGATGAATCGTGGCTACACAGTGGAGGACTATCATTCGCTGGTGGAGCGGGCGCGGCGCATTGTGCCGGGTATCGCGCTGGCCGGCGATTTTATCGTCGGCTTTCCAACCGAAACCCAAGCCGACTATCAGGCGACCTGGGACCTGCTGAATCAGGTCCGCCTGAAAAACAGTTTTATCTTTAAATATTCCCCGCGCCCCGGCACCGCCGCGATTCGCCGTTATCCCGATGACGTGCCCGATTTGGAAAAGCGGTACCGCAACAATCATCTGCTGGAATTGCAAAACAAGATCATTCACGAATTGAATCAGGAAATGCTGGGCACAAGCGTGAAGGTTCTTTGTGAAGGCCCCAGCGGCTGGAAGAATTCAGACGACGGAACGCCGGTGGCGGCATCCGCATCGGCCGCGTCGGTTGACCGTGTGGAGCTTGGCGCGACGCTGGCGCGCGGGCTGGGCCAGGTGGCGCATGCCGCCAGTGCGCCGGGCAAACCGAAAAGTTCGTCCGCCTGGGCGGCTGCCGATAAAATGCAACTTGTGGGCCGCACCACGTCGGACCAGATCGTGGTTTTTGACGGTTCGGCGGCACTTGAAGGCAGAATTGTGAATGTGCGAATTCAAGCGACACACGGAATGACGCTTTTCGCACGGCTGGAAAGCTCTACGCCGGCGGCGGAGACTGAACCGATGACTGCGGTCGGATAAAAGGCTCAAGAGAATGCCGCAAACGCGAAGTTTAGTTATCGGTTTGCTGAAATTCAATTTATGGGACGCGGAAAAAAATATTCAGCTCTTGTGATTGTGCCAGTCGGGACGATACAATTCATATCAAGTCCGGCCAAGTCTGGCCGCGTGAAAGTAGACGTGAAAGTAGAAATGTTTGTTTTGAATTGAAATCCGGGACACATCTTGACAAAGGAAGGCAGGTTGAGAGATGGCCAGCAAATATGCAGAGACTGACATTCGATTGTATCTGGCGGAGATTCGGCAATACCCATTGCTGACGGCCGTCCAGGAAAAATCCGCGGCGCGTCGCTGGCGGGAACGCGCCGACCAAAGCGCGCGGCAGGAAATGATTCGTTGCAATCTTCGGCTGGTGGTCAGCATCGCAAGGCGTTTTGCCAACCGCGGGCTGTCGCTGGGAGATCTGATTGCCGAGGGGAATATTGGCCTGGTTCGCGCTGTGGACCTTTTCGATCCATCCAAGGAGGTACGCTTCAGCACCTACGCCACATGGTGGATTCGCCAGGCCATCCGGCAGGGCATTCTGAATACATCGCGGCCGATTCGTCTGCCCGCTTATATGAATCAGTTAGTCAATGATATGAACGGTTCATCGCTTGCGTTTCGCGATCGTGTCGGGCATGAACCGTGTGCTGAAGACCTGGCTCGCGAAATGAACACCTCTATCCGGAATATTTCCCACATTCAAAGCGCGTTGCAAAGTTCGCGTTGCGGTATTTCCAACGCCGCTGCGGCGGAAAGCGGTGCCACGCTCCTGGACCTGCTGCTGGATCGGGCCACGCCCACGCCGGAACGCGTCATGGAGCAATCGGAAATCAGCGGCGTGCTGCATCAATATCTTGAAAAACTTGAGGAC
>JAJZEY010000359.1 GCA_021805585.1 Planctomycetota bacterium | reverse complement strand
CGATTCGTTCCCATGCCCGTCGGTCAACGCCCAGGCGGATCAAAAAATATTCCGCTAAGCACGGCGTTACCGCCGCGGATCGGATCAAGCCGCACGCGTACGCTGTCATGGCATTGAAATACCATGTATTTCCCGTTTGCAAAATGGGAAAAGGCCTGTACCGGCGCGATAAGCTGCCTGGTGGCAAGGTCTTCAATGCTGATGGTTTCCTTCCGATTCTTATGATCAAAATCCACCGCATACAATGCCAGTCGATAGCTTTGCGGGTGCTTGAGCCGAATGTCCACCGCTGCTTGCGGCGCTTGTGAAGTCAGGTCAGAATAAAATACACCCGCAATTCGATGCGTGGTGCCGTTCCGCACATTTGCCGCCAGTGCCCGCGGGTCCGAATCGCTGCCGGACCATACGGTTTTATGTCCCCATAAACAATGAATCGATTGCACATATTGCGGCAGGTGGTCAATATTTGCCTCCTTTGGCCCATCCGCAAAAAGCGCATAACCCTCGTGGCCATATACACCGCCCCAACTGCCTTGCGTAATCGCATTCTGTCCCAGTACCCCCACGGGGTAAATAAGTGGTTCATGCCGGAATAGGGGCCTGTGTCCATGATAGGAAATAGCCAGTTTGTACCGGCCAGATTGCACACCGCGGAAGATGACAAACGACCGGCTATTACGCGCTCCACCAAGGCCCGGACAATGAATAAAGTGGCCATGTGCCCAGGCCGCGTGGCCATTGACCGTAATAAATGTAATCTGTCGTCCTGTCCTGGGCACGCCAATTCGCGCGGTAATGCCGGAAGGAATGCTGTAAGTCGCGGTGCCGTGATTAACGTTAATCGATTCGGATATTATTCCGTGCCTGGTCGGCTGAGTCGCGTTGATCCATGTGAGCAAATTAGCCGGATGAGGCATGATATTCACGGATGAAAAGCCGGGTGCCGAGGGCTGAATTCCCGCGACCCATTGCGTCAGCCAGGCCGTGCAGCCGGAGCTCCAGGGATGGCAAAGACTTGTCGGGCCGCAAATAGTGCTCGGAATGCCGCCGTTGGTGTGAATGATCCTATTCCACCCCGGCCAATAGACCTCAAAAAAGGTCGTGCCGCCGTAATTAATCTGGCCGCCCCAGTCATCCAGAACGGTTTGCAGTGATTCGTTCCACAGGTGCGCCCGGGCCATGGCTTCAACGACAAAATATTCATTGAAAGGCGAAAACGATATCCGATTGAGCCGATTAGCGAAGCAGTGACGGTCCAGTTCACGCTGCTGAGCCGAAGTGGGAACCCCGGCGTTAATCGCATCGCTGGCCGAAAACAGATCGGCGTGTTTCACCCAGCTCGGATGGCTCTGAATTTCAGCGACATGCCGATTGGCCATTTGGATATAATATTGTTGCAAGGGCTTGTTTCCCGCTTCGCCGGCGGCCCACGCAACGCGTCGGCAGGTTTCGACAAACAACATGCGATAGGCTTCGCGGGTGATCGGATTTTCCGCGCCGGCAAATCCACCCAGTCGGTCATCCCATCCATAAAAGGAAATGTGGGGATGGGCAAAATTAGCGGCGGCTTTATTCAGCAATGTTTTGACCAGCGGGTAATACTTTGTCAGCTCGCCGGTGTCGTCGGTATATCTGTAATAATCGACCAGGCTAAGCACCCAATAGAGATAATAACTGGCGATTCCATTTCCTTTGCCGGCGGATAAATTCAGGTTCTTTTTTACAAAATCAAAATCTCCGAAGGCCACCATCGCGGCGGATTGCGCCACATGGGCGTCACCTACCCATGAAATGCGGTCTCCGCGGTTCATGAGAATAGCGCCAAAGTAGTTCTTAAGCAGGTTAAGCTTTACCGTGTAGGCACCGGTATACCATATTCGGGTAAGCATCGGATCGCTGCATGAAAAGCTGCCCGTATAATTTGTTGGCTTTATCTGACAAACCGCCCGAATGGCGGTAATGTGCCACGGCTTTCCGGAAAAGTTGCGAATGTAAATCCAGCCAAAACGCACACCCTCATAATATTGTGGATTAAGTCTAACGCGATAGGTATCACCAATTTTTTCCGGCACGCCAATCGAATCGCCCTCATGGGCGGGCGAATTGAATTCACTTACTCCCAATTCCACTTTGCGGCCATTCAGGTCCGGGCTGTCAAATTCCAACCAGGCGGCACTTTCCACGCCGAAGTCCACACGAATGGCACCGGTTCCATGTATTGTGATATTGCATTGTCTGGTCGTCGCCGAATTCAGATTGGAAAAGCTCTTGGGCGCTTGCGTGTAAACGGCCGTCGGACGAAGGGCATAGGTTTGCAAACCGTCGGAGGCTCTCGGGTGGGGCCAGCGGTATGCAACCAGCGGGTCTGGAGAGAGTTTAACCTTTGGCCCGGAAAATGAACCGCCCTGCAACGCCGGATAGGGCTCGGCAATCGGCGAGCCACGCCGAATCAGTTGAGCGTGCGGCAGGCCTGGTATTTGACGCGTATAACCTAGAGGTGCCGCATATCCCGCACCGAATATCGCCCCGACAGCCAGCATGCCCGCCATCGGGAAAAACGAATGAAATTTCAATATTTTCTCCTGTCGGTGCGGCTTTCTTTTGGCCTGTCCAAGGCCAAGTCTGCTGGCCAGATCGCAGTCATATACCGCTTTCGGGTTCTGGTGATACATCGCTGATAGTGCGCGGGGGTGTAAACAGGCCGCTATTACGGGCAAAGCGTGTTCTCACATGTGTCATCAACACCCAAGTGCACTATTGCACCTGAAAGCTCTTGCAGATGCTTCGGGTTGCCTGAATCACTTTTGGAAAATTGACCGCAGCCCCGGTTGGTTTAACGCTGACCATTTTATATTATTTCGCCAGCCAGCCGAAGCCGACCAGCGGCCGAACAATTGATAGCAAATTCCATTGACCGCGGTGATACGCCGGGGCGGATGACATTTTAATGCTACCGGTAAAAATCGTAGTTAAATGAATAGCCGACATGCATTTGGTTGTAAGGCTTCCATGCCACAGAACCGTCGTTATAACCAATATTGGCACCATCAGGTGCCCCGGTCTGGCTGGAATGGTTACTCATGGGAAAGGTTGGATCCGCACCACCCAGAAAAGGCCCAGCCCCCCAAGATCCGTTATACGATGCGGTGAGATCCGTCACAAGAATAGTAGATCCAGCATCGATCGAGCTTTGAGTGAAATTTTCATTTGAGATTGCGTAGTTGACCCGCTTTCCGATTTGGGTTTGCGGGTTGATCCAGATGCCATAAGTGGTACCGATTGGACCAAACACATTGACGTTTGGTCGTTGCCACCAGTAGCAATAGGTCGAATAGACACCGTACCAGATCATATTCGTGGACCAGTTGTATTTGCCAGTAGTGGCAATATATTGCGCCACCGCAGTTGGCAGATAAGCGGCCCCCATGGATGTGCCATTTCGCGGTGTGTAGGAGTAATTCGCATAGGGGCCTTCCGGCCCCATGTAACCTGACTGTGGGCAATAGATCGATGCGGGATTCGTGAGTATTCCGTTGAAATACAGGCTGCCAAAATCATCGGTCGGGTAACTGGAAACCTTTGATGAGCCATTCATGACGGATTGGCCGCCAAAAGGCCAATTTCCTTGGGTAGTCCATGGATATTGTCCTTTAAAATCGTTGGCGTAAATATGTATCGCCTGGGTAATGGTACGAATATTTGTGGCGCATACGACGCGTTGGGCGTCTATGCGTGCGCTGGCCAGCGCCGGCAGCAGCAAAGCAATCAGCAGTCCGATAATCGATATGACGACCAACAGTTCAACAAGCGTAAATCCACGATATTTCACTTGGTGCCCCTTTTTTATAAGGCCTGCGAAAGGATCGCCAGCCGGATGTATCCCAAACTGGCGATCCTGAACGTCTTTGGTGCCATTGGCGTGAAGCCCTGATCGGCGGGCTTCATACCCGAATTCTACGCTGCCATAGGCTGCTTTTACGAGCCATTGGTCAAGCGGTTTTGCGGCGTTTGAACAGAAGCAGGCCAACGGCACTGATGCCAAGAATTGCCAATGAGGCCGGTTCCGGAACCGCAGTGCTCATAGGATCAATTACCACGCCGCTGACATCCACTGTAGTGTCATAGGTCGATGAGCTGGAATTAGTAAACGTTAACGTTTCAGTACTCGCCGACGCCGTGAATCCAAAGAGCTGTGTTTCAAAGAAGTTGGGGACCATGACAGTACCCGGCGCAGTGTTTGAACCGGTGCTCATTAAACTGCCGTCAACCTGCGAGCCGTTCGTCACGGATGCGGTCAACGCCTGGGCTGCATTCTGGGCGACTGTCAACTGACCGTTGTCTCTGGACGCTGCGAGGTAACTGACAGTATACGCCTGCCCCACGGTCAGGCCGCCGATTTGCTGGGAAAGACCGCTTCCGGAACCTTGCATAAACGCAAATACGAAGGTGTCGGGAGAAAATGGCGCACCGCCATCCAAGTTTATACCGGTCTTGTCGGTGGTCGGGGCGTCACCGATAATTGATGTCCAGTCCGTGATGGACGCCGGGTTTGATCCGCCGACGTACCCAGGGAAAGCACCGAATGCGCCGGCATTGTCTATGAAATTACCGTTGGCAACCAGATTGGTAACGGTATTGGTAGCGGATGCCGGACTGACGCCCAGCATGGACGCCATGGCCGCAGTGGCCAACGCTGCCATGAATGCGCGTTTGTAAGAGAAAATCGACATGCACATAATTGCACTCCATAAAAAACCCTCCGCTCAGCTCGTAATCAAATCAACATGATTCAATATTACACGCGCTGTGGTCGGGAACCTGTTATTCTTTGCTGCGGATCACCGCAACCTGCCACAATGGATTTTCCGCTGGGGGTTCATATCCTCCGGTACCGGTTAACGGTAAAAATCCGGATCCGATCCCGCCACCGCAAAGTGACGATAACCCGGCGACAATTGCGATAATGGCTTCCACGAAACGGAGCCATCGTTATATCCGATATTGGCACCATCCGGTCCGGTCTGGTCATGCATGTGATTGCTATAAACGCCTGTGGTAAAAAACGTGACATTCCACGATCCGTTATAAGATGACACCAGATCGGTAATGAGTATTGAATTTCCCGGATCCGTCGGGGCCTGACAGAACAACCCATCCGTGGGGTCTGCATAGTTATGGCGCTTGCCAATTTTCGTGGCCGGATTTATCCATACGCCATACTGCGTGGCGGTGGCTTCATCAAAATATGGATTCGCCGCGTTGGTCCCTGTATATATCCCATTGGGACGCTTGTACCAGTAGCAGTAAGATGAAACAATGTTAAACCAGGCTCCATTGTTAAGCATTTTTTGCGGCCAATTCGTGGCGAAAGTACTGTCAATTTTTTCATAATATTGCAATTCTTTGGGCAGCAAATAGACGCCGGTGGGAAGATTCGGGCCACTCATTTGCCCAAGGGTGCTTTGGGGTGATAATTCCGGGGCCGAATCGGGACAATAAATGAAATTAGGATTCGTCAGAATTCCGTCGGTGTACAGATCACTAAGTCCCCATGCCAGGCTGTTGGGAGCCACATAGCCCGGAGGGGTGCCTAAACCGCCCATCGGCCAGTCCAACTGATAATCCATCGGATATTGGTCTTGATGGGTTTGTGCGTATTCAATGCAGCCCTGCACCAGACTGCGGATATTCGACGCGCACACAGTCTGCAACGCCACAATACGAGCCTTGGCTAAAGCCGGCAGAAGCAACGCGATAAGCAGTGCGATAATAGATATCACGACCAGCAACTCAACCAAGGTAAAACCACGGCGTTTCATCTGCTGTTCCTTTCTTTTACAAACCGAACAAGGGAGAGCCAATACAAAACTTTCGGGATTGGCTCTCCCTTTTGTTGGCATCCGCCGGAATGCGTTATCAGCCCGCATTTTGGCGAATCTCGGTTTGGCTTTGCAATCAGGCCGTCCGGCGGCGTTTAACCAGCAGCAAACCCGCACCACTCAGGCCCAGAAGTGCCAGCGAAGCTGGCTCCGGTACGGCAGTAACTGGTGCCAGCGAAAAATTATCCACAAGCAGGGTATTATCCGCCGCAGTTCCGCCGAAGGGTGTGGAATTTGTTACGTCCAGCAGAGCGGTGCTGGCGGTGGCAGTATAATCCGCGGTAAACAGATCATAAGGATTCGTTCCCCCTACTGCCGCGACGGTCAAATTGTTGGCGAGTGTCGAACTGCCAAGGGTTACAGTCATGGCTGAATTGGTCCCACCAAACGCCCGTGCGTTGTAATAAAACTGCAATTGATATGTTGCGCCAATGGTAAGGCCGCTGAGCGTCTGACTCATGCTGGCCTGGGCGGTCGCAGAGCTGTTATTTTGCAGAAAACCGATTTGGCTCCCGTCGGGAATTGCGCCATTATCCGCAAACGGACCGTTTCCGGTATTCACCCCGGTGTTTCCCGTCGTAGCCCAGCCGGCAATGTTTGTAATGTAACCTGGAAATACCCAAGTTTCGTTGGTGCTGCCTTCAAAGCTGGGGTTGGCGATGACAATCTGGCCAGGATTGCGCTGAATCACGGAAACACTGTCAATCAGCAGGGTGTTGTCGCCGTAGCCTCCAAAACTCGCTGAATTTCCAATAGTCAATGTTCCCGAACTGCTGGTCGGGGTAAAAGTGGTATTCAAGAATGTGAAGTTCGGGTTCGAGACTGGAATCGGCCCTGCAGTGGCGATTGTCTGACTGCCATAGGTGGCTAGTAGCGATGGCGAGCCATAGTTCTGCCGGCCATTATAAAACACTTGGAACCAATATTGATCGCCTGGTGTCAGGCCGGAAATGGACTGGCTGATTGACGTATAAGTGCCCGCAGAACCATTTTGCAGGAAAGCTACCTGATTGGCATCCGGAAGATTCGTGCCTGCGGCAAAAGGAAAATTGGTCGCATTTGTCCCGGAAAACGAATTATTTTCCGTCCAACCAGAAATTGGACCATAACCTGGGTTGGGATTATCCCCGTTTTGAAAGCTTGGATTGGAAATGGCAATTGAATCAGATGCCTGAATCGCGGTCCCCGTCAGTCCCAGCGACAAGGCGATCGCCGCAGCCGACGCCAAACTGATAAGACGTGAATTGGTAACCATAAAGATGCACTCCCAAAAGTAAGCCAGGCTAGATCGTTTCAGTGCCACCCATCGGTAACCGATGGTATAAAATGGAATCGAAACGTCCCTGCTTGATTATATTCTATTTCCGATAGCATCTGATTCACACACATTCGCGTTTGTGTATTTTCAGACGCCTTTAACTGAAATACTCATTTGCACACGAAAACAGCCTTTTTCTCCTGCCTGCCAGCGAGCGT
>JAJZEY010000004.1 GCA_021805585.1 Planctomycetota bacterium | reverse complement strand
ATCATAATTTCAGGGTCCGGCGACTTGTAACAAGCGATTGATAGAGGATTTTGGCATGCCGTGAACCCTGACTTTTTGTTGTGCCAAAGCGCTGGCACCTGCAGCCAATGGCGTGCCGCCTGGTGTGGGTCAGGGTTATTTTTTTGCGGCCGGGCGCACGGGTTTGACCGCTGTTTCGGTAGAGGGTCCGGCTGGTTCCGCCGCCGGATTTAATAAATTGCGCAGCACATTAAGCAGGGTTTCGCCCTGAAAATATGCCGGCGGCAGCCGCAGATGAATCGCATTCTGATCCACCGGTCGTACGGAACCCGGTGCCCTGCTCAGCAGCGGTCCGAGTGCGGAAAGGTCATGCATCGCAAAAACCAGGTCCGGAGGCTTGCTGATAATGCTCCGAACGCCGGCCTTGCCCGCAAGAATGCCCAGGTCCGTCAGATCAAACAGCAGTTCCACCTGGCGCGGCAAGGCCCCGAACGCATCGACAATATCTTTGCGCAGCGTCCCGACGGCTTGGGCGGTATGGCACCGGGAAAGCCGGCGGTAGAAATCCATACGCTGGCGATCCGCGGAAATATAGGTTCGCGGCACGCCGCCATGCACGCCGATATCCAGGGATACTTCCGGCGGTTTGTCCAGCGGCATGTTTTTTACACGCTTGACCGCCTCTTCAAGAAGCTGGCAGTACATTTCATAACCGACGGACGCAATATGACCGGACTGCTCATCCCCCAGCAGATTGCCCGCCCCGCGTATTTCCAGGTCGCGCAGCGCAATTTTAAACCCGGCACCTAAAGATGCGTATTCCTCCATCGCTTTTAACCGTTTGGCGGCCGCATCCGTAATGACTTTATCCGGACTAAGCACCAGATAGCAGTACGCACGGTGTTTGGAGCGTCCCACCCGTCCGCGCAGCTGATGCAGATCGCTTAAGCCATAATTCTCCGCCTCATGAATAAATATAGTATTGGCCGTGGGCACATCCAGTCCGCTCTCAATAATGGTGGTGGAGACAAGAATATCCGCCTGCCGGGTGAAAAATTTGTGCATGATTTCTTCCAGCTCGTGGCCGGGCATTTGGCCATGGCCGACGACAATCCGAGCTTTGGGTGCCAGTACCCGCACTCGCTCGGCGATCGCATGAATGTTGTGAATACGGTTGTGCACAAAATAGATCTGACCATCGCGGGCCAGTTCACGCTCCAGCGCCTGACGAATCCGCGCATTTTCCCAGCCGGTCACCTCCGTTACCACGCTGCGGCGGTCACGCGGTGGTGTGGCCAAATTGGAAATATCGCGGATTCCCAGCAAACTCATATGCAGGGTGCGCGGTATGGGCGTAGCCGTCATGGTCAGCACATCCACCGTCAGTCGCAGCTTTTTCAGCCGCTCTTTGCTTTCCACGCCGAAGCGTTGTTCTTCATCAATGATGACCAGGCCCAAATCGGCAAATTGCACATCGCGGCTCAGCAGTCGGTGCGTGCCGATAAGCACATCCACCTTTCCGTTGCGCGTCCGTTCAAGAATGTCCCGCATTTGTGATGGCGTCTTAAACCGCGACACGCTTTCGACCACAAATGGGTATCCGGCCATCCGATGCCCGAAGGTTTCCTCATGCTGTTCCACGAGCACCGTGGTGGGCGCAAGCACCGCCACCTGCTTGCCCGATTCACACACCTTAAACGCACTGCGGATGGCCAGCTCGGTTTTGCCATAACCGACATCCCCGCATAAAAGGCGGTCCATGGGACGGGGCTTCTGAAGGTCCACTTTTATTTCTTCAATGCAACGAAGCTGATCTTCCGTAGCTTGAAACGGGAATGAATTTTCAAATTCCCGCATCCATACCGTATCCGCCGGATAGGCCGTGCCGGGAAACTCTTCCCGCGCCGCGGCCACTTCCAGCATCTCGGCAGCCAGTTTTTCCACAGCCTCGGCCACTTTATTTTTCTGATTGGCCCATGTCCCGCCCCCGATTGTGGACAGCGGCGGGTGCCCCTGCGAGCCGCCCACATATTTTTGCACCAGATTGATCTGTACAATCGGCACATGCAGCGTGGCCGAACGGGCAAATTCCAGTGTCAGATATTCCATGGATTTGCCGTCCCGGTTCAGCGTGGTATTTCCGGAATATCGCGCTATGCCATGGTCCACGTGCACCACGTAATCGCCGGGCTGCAAATCAAGAAAATGATCGATCGGTCGCGCGCCCTGAATGGCGCGCAGCCGTCGTTTTAAATGATACCGGTGGAATATTTCGTGATGCGCCAGCAGAATCAGCCAAGGCGGGTCGTCCACCGCATCGCACGAGGATGATGCCGGCGGACTGGCGGACGCCGCGGCCGCAAGGGTATCGGCAAGCTGCCAGCGAAACCCCATCGCCAGATCGCCCACCGGCATGGCCACGCGATCCATTACATCCGGATGTTTGACATGCAAAAGGTCCGTGAGGCGGGTTTTTTCCGATTCGCTCTGGCATACCACCACCACCTGATTATGGGCCGCCAATGCCGCAAGTTCCGCCATCGCCGCATCCGTTTGTGTGGCAAACGGTTCCACACTTCCGCAGGGCAGGCGCAGGGTGTCCGGTCCGGCCTGGGCGAATTGCATGATCTGTGCATGGGCAAAAGCCTGAATATTCTTAAGCACCGCGGCTACCGGATAAATGCCGCGGGCTTCCGGCAAACGGTCCAGATAACTTCGTCCCTGCTCCTGAATTTCGGATGGTTCGACCAGCCAGATAATCGTTTCCTTGGGCAGCCACGCCAGCAGGCTCACGGTCTGCTCCCGCGGCCAGGTGGACGAAGACCCGGTCGCCGCCACCCGCAAAGATGTCAGGGCATCAAGCGTACCGAGAGTTTCCACATCAAAGCCGTGGATGGATTCAATTTCATCGCCAAAAAAATTCAGCCGCAACGGCCGCGTTTCACCGGCCGGCCAAATATCGAGAATTTCGCCGCGAACGGCAAAATCGCCCGGGTTTTCCACCGTCTCCAGGCGTGTGTATCCCTGCTGCGCCAGCCAGCCGGTGAGCGTATCACGATTTTGCGATTCACCGGTCTTCAGCGTCACGATCTGATCCTTGAGCAGGTCACGGTTTGGACAGGGTTGCATGATCGCCTGAATGGGCGTGGTAATAATTGGAGGGATTACACCGGATGCAAGGTCCGCAAGCAGGCCAAGTCGCTGGGCGGAAAGTTCCTGGGACGTATTGGTTTCGCCCGGCAGAACCTCATAGGCGGGAAAAAGTTGCGGTCGGCTGCCACGGTCAAAGAACGTCAGTTGGTCAATCGCGTCATCCGCTTCATCCAGATGGCCGGTAATAATCAGGACCGGGCGCTGCAGTTTTGCGCGTACGGCCGCGGCAAGCACCAGCGCACATGATCCCCATTGGCCGGTGGCCGCCGCGGTTCCGCGGCTGGCCAGTTCATTGGCAATTTGTGCGACCGCAGGCGACTGAAAAATGCCGAGCAACGGTTCAGGAATGACAGCGGTTTTCGTCATCGGTAATGCCCGCCGGACGGAACCATTCCTCCGGAAGAGCGAAGATTATGTTAGGGCAATCCGCGACGATTAACAAGATGGCCAACCGGCGTCCAGTGCAGGGGTGTGCCCATTTTAGGTGGCGCGCCGGAAGGTTCGTTATAAAAACCGAAGGTTTGATGGCGCAAAAGGATTTTCACATGGTCCGATCCATCTTGACACCGCAAAGACGAAGCAGACCCTATTCTGATAGCGGCCGCACCGGGAGCGGGCGTTCAAGCGAATGGTCGATTAATTAAAAAACGCCGCGTTACGGCGCGGGAGGTTTAAGTAAAATTCACCGCAGAGCGGTAACGTCGGAAGCGGTATCAGGACACACGGAAAGACGATAACGACTGCGCCGACGGGCTTTACCACAATGGCACGAAGTCACAAGGAAATGACGAGGTTCTCAATGGCCGGCGGGCATCAAGCTTTTGGCATTGAGCATGAAGCGAATAGTCAATTGGTTCATCGCCTATGCGGTACTCCGCGTCCCCTGCGGTTAACATTTACCGCCGGGCCACAGAGATCACATAGAACCCGGAGGTACCGGGGCGATTGGGCGTTTGGCGGCCGGCGGACAGGATGTCCGCACCCCAGACGAGTGAGGGACAAGCCTGAATGGGTGTTTAAGGTGTAACGCGGCGTTTTTTTTCCCCGGCGGAATTACCGAAGGCGGGTTTTTACCGTTTCCCACCATTGCCGGGCAAACGGCTGAAGCGCGGCCACAAATGATTCGGGAATGGCGGCCGAACAGTCCTGCCCCACCTGTGGCAATTGTGCCAGCATAGGCGCGTGAATAATATGCGGCAACTCCTCCAGGCTGGTTGTGGCGGCCATATCGGGCGGTTCGGGAACATGGTTCGCCACCAGGCCCGCCAGCGGCAGATTCCGATGACGAATGCACTCGGCGGTAAGCCAGGTGTGATTCAGCGTTCCCAGGTAGGCCGCAGTTACCAATACCACCGGTAAGGCGAAAATAGAGGCCATATCCGCGACGGTAAACAGACGGTTGTCCAGCGGCACCAGCCAGCCGCCGGCACCCTCCACCAACAAAAAATCGCAGTGGGTTCGCCAGTATTCCATAGCTCTGGCCAAGGCGGTCCAGTCGGGCGGGCGATCTTCAATTCTGGCGGCAATGTGCGGAGAAACTGGCGCGGCATAGCGAATCGGGCTGGCGAAGCGCAATACCTGATCGTCCGAGGGGTTCAGACCCGCCATGCGGGCGCTAATCGTAGCGTCCGGCGAAAGCAGATCGTCATTGTGCAAAGCGCCGGCTGATCCGCGGTGGGGATGCTTGGGGCAACCGCTGGCAATGGCTTTGCATATACCAACTCTGATGCCCAAGGACGCAAACGCGCCGGCTAAGGCCGCGGTCACCGTGGTTTTTCCAATATCCGTGCTGGTGCCGGTTATAAACAGGCCCGGCCCGCTAAAAGCCTTAAGAATTTTCCACGGGTCCAATTCCACGGTTGAATCGGCGGCTGTGGCCGGAACATTCTTCATGATTTTGTCTCCTGCGTGCCTGGGGTTTCGTCCAGGCCTTTGTCGATACATTCTATCACAACATGGGCGATGGTTTTAATGCTTTCGGGTCCAATGGCCAGCGGCGGCATAATGACCAGCACATCGCCAAGCGGACGCATTAAAACGCCGGCCCCGCGCATGCGGTTGCACAGTGCGCCACCGACCCGCCATTGCCAGGGGTAACGTTCGCCGGTGCGGCGGCTTTTTACAATATCCACCGCGGCGGTCAGTCCGACTTGCCGCACATCACCTACATGGTCATGATTCCGCAAAACGGAAAGTTCCTCCCACAGCAGTTGTCCCATGGCTTGCGAATGTTCCAGCAACCGGCTGCTGGTAAACAAATTCAAAGATGCGATTCCGACCGCGCAGGCCAGCGGATGACCGGTGTATGTATGGCCATGATAAAATGTTTTTCCCGCGTTCGGATCTCCATAAAAAGCGTCGAATACGCGGGCGGTCGTCAAGGTGGCCCCCAGCGGCATGTAACCGGCCGTCAGCCCTTTGGAAAGGCATAAAATATCCGGGCGGACCTGGTCATGATCACAGGCGAACATTCGACCGGTGCGGCCGAAGCCGGTCATAACCTCATCACAGATCAACAGAAGATTATGCCGGTCGGCCAGCCGGCGCAAACGCTTCAGCGTGCCGGCTGGATGCATGATCATACCACCGGCCCCCTGCACCACAGGCTCAATTATAATTCCGGCATAGCGGCCGAAGTTGGCCAGAATCAGGCATTCCATCTGCTGTTCCCACAGCATGGCCGGTCCGGAAATGTCCACGGATTCCGTGGCGGCGTTCAGGTCGGCAAACGGGGCAAGTTGCGGCGGGTCAACCCGATCAACGGGAAAACAGAGCGGGGCGTATACCTGATGAAACGCCGGTATGCCCCCCACCGAAACGGCACCTAAAGTGTCGCCATGATACGCCCCGCTGAAAGCCAGAAAGCGACTTTTTTCCGGTTGCCCCTGGTTGGCCCAGAACTGATAGGCCATTTTGCAGGCGACTTCCACGGCGGTGCTGCCGTTATCACTGAAAAACACCTTTTTCAATCCGGGGGGAGCAATATCAATTAACCGGGCGGCGAGTTCAATGCTGGGAATATTGCACAGGCCCAGCAGCGTGCTGTGTGCCACCTGGTCAAGCTGGTCGCGCACCGCCTGATCCAGCTCCGGCACGTGATGGCCGTGAATATTACACCAGAGTGATGACACGGCATCAATATATTTACGGCCGTTGGTATCAAACAGAAATTCACCCTGTCCGCGGGCAATAATCAACGGGTCTTTTTTTTCCATCCAGGCCTTCATTGGGGTAAAAGGATGCCAGACAAATTGGCGATCCATGTCCAGTAATTCCTGTGTGGTTCGCCGCCGGTTTGCCATGTCTGACCTTCCAATAGAGAGCCTGTCGCGAATTCATGCGGATCCACGGCAAGGACTTCCAGCAGCCACGTGTGGCAAGCCGCCTTTGAGCGTTGGTCCGCGTCGGGATGAGAGTATAATATAGGCCATGGCTTTTGGTGATTTCGCATCTTCTTTTTTTGGGCGCAACCGGCGGGATGAAATGCCGAATTCCACCGCGCCGGTGGGAAGTGCGCCAGACACAGCCGCTTTGCGGGCGGCCCGCGCCGACATGATTCGCCGGCAGCTTCGTCCGCGCGGAATTTGTGATGCGAAAGTTCTTTGCGCCATGGCCCGGCTGCCCCGCCATGCATTTCTGCCGGCACAAAAACGGACGGAGGCCTATCTTGACCAGGCGGTGGCGATTGGCGACGGGCAGACCATCAGTCAACCTTATATCGTGGCGTTCATGACTTCCCAACTCGCCCCGCGGCCCACCAGCCGCGTGCTGGAAATCGGCACGGGAACCGGCTACCAGACCGCCCTGCTGGCCATGCTGGCGGAAAAAGTTTATACCATTGAAAGAATCGAATCTCTTCATCGGTTATCCGGCCAGCTTCTGGGCGATATGGGATTTTCCAACATTTTTTTTCGCCTGGCTGATGGAAGTGGCGGCTGGCCGGAAGAAGGCCCGTTTGACCGAATCATCATCACGGCCGCCGCACCGGCCGTGGCCGCCCCGCTGCTGGCCCAACTGGCCCCCGGCGGACGCATGATTCTGCCACTGGGAGACCGCACCAGCCAGAATCTTGTCCTGGTGGAAAAACAGGACCAGGCCATCAGGCAAACCAACCTGCTGACATGCCGCTTTGTTCCACTGCTGGGTGAATTCGCGTGGTGCGATTGACCCGCCCGCCGGGAAGCGGAGGGTTCCCATGGCCGCCGGCCCGCCGGGCCGTTATTGC
>JAJZEY010000232.1 GCA_021805585.1 Planctomycetota bacterium | reverse complement strand
CTTATTAAACGGCTGGTGCGGCGTGCGTTGAAAAAGCAGGCCAGTATCATGCCCGTTGGCGAAACGGGAAATGGGGATGCCGGGGTTCATACCCGGCTGACGCGTGAAATTATCAGCCGCCAGGTGTATCGGGTGGCGTCCGGAATAAAGGTGTATGCGTCGCCCCGGAGTTTTCAGATACGCAGTTTCATTCACAGTACAACACTGCCGACCGCGGATCAGATCTACGAAGCCTTTGTGGATACTTGGGTGCAGGCTGACGTGGTGCGGGCGATTGGGGCGCTTAATCGGTCCAGTACCAATGTCGGGGAATCGCCCATTAAGCGACTTATTCACATTACCGTTGGCAACGAGGCTCCGGCTGCGATGGGGGCAACCTACGGCAACGCCTCGGAAAATGGGCTGAACCTGATAGATGACGGGCATCTGTTTTTTGGTGCTTCAAAGCTGGCCCAGGCCGGCAGTGGAAATGCCGCCGCCAATGCCGCCGACATGGCCCGGTTCCAGCCGCCAGGTATGCCGGGAGGTTATCCCGGCCAGCCCGGTTTCGGTGGTCCAGGCGGCTTTCCAGGAATGCCACCAAATATTCCATCGGGTGGCAACGGTGCCGCGGCGGTGGGGGCAATCCTGACGGGGCATGTAAGCAATGCCCGTTACCAGGTGGTGTTGATGCAGGTGAGCCTGGTTGCCGAGCCATGGATGGTCAATAAGTTTATCAATGAGTTGTACCATCAGAACAATGGATATATTGTACTGAACATGGATATTCGGACCGTGGACCCGATTCAGGCCATCACGCAGGGATATGTCTATGGAAAGGTGCCCGCGGTCAGAGCGGACCTGTTGTTTGAATGCGTGATGTTTTCGCGATGGAACAAACGTGTGATGCCTGCCGATTACCGGACGGCGCTTGGAATCGCTTCAAGGCCGGCGGCACAGTAAATATGTGAATATTGAATTCCCCGGCGGTCTGTAGGGAACTGGAAATGCAGATAAAAAATATCAATCCTGTTGAACGGTATGTGGACAAGGCTATCCTGCTGGTCGGGGTGGCGTTCGTCGTCTATATGGCTTGGAATAACCTGGTTAAAGATCCGAACAATGTCCCGCTTCCGGACAGTGCCGGTGTGAAAGTCGCGCCTGGCGAGGTGGGTCACAAAATCACCATTGCGGTCCGTCAATTGCAAAACCAGATTCGCCACCCGGCGAATCCCTCGCCTGGTGTGGCGCATGTACCGAATTTGGTCAAGGGCATTGCCGATGGGCAGGTTCATCCACTTAGTGCCGTGGTAACGAGTTTGCCGCCGATTGCTCTTGGCCCGCTGAATCAACCGGTGACCAACGTGAACACAGTGGTCGTGCGGGGCAAAACCTTTTACGCCCCGGTTGTGCCGTCGCTTACCGGCATGAAGATCAAGCAGGGACGCGGCGTGGCGATTCTTTCGGATAACTCGAATCAGCCGGTTAACCCAAATACGCCGGCTGTGCCCGCCACCAAAGATGTGGCATGGGTTAAACTGTCCGCGAATTTTCCCGTTTCCGAATGGCTGGCAAGCCTTCAAGGACCCTCGGTTATTAAACCCGGCTTTGCCCCGCTGCCGCCATCGTTTCAGCGCACAACTTTTTATCGTGTTCAGGTGGAGCGGCAGACATTGGGTTCTAATGGCCGCTGGAGCGGCTGGAAAAAAATCCATGGCTTCTATTTGAATCCGCTGCCCCCGGCCCCGATGGTCGGTCAGGATGCGGCCGGCCGCGTGCAAATACTCACCAATCTGGATGCCGCGGCTTCCGACATTCTTGAGCCGGCATTTTACCCGCTGGAACAGATACGCCTGCGGCTGCCGCCTCCTAAGCCGGCCAATCAGCGGAATCCAATTCCCCAGGGTAACAGGCCCGGTGGCGGCAGATTTCCGCCGGGATTCCCGGGCGGATTTCCCGGTGGGATCCCCGGTGGGTTTAATGGCGGTGGTGGTGGCGGCGGTGGCCGCTTCAATGCACCCCAAATCATTCGGCAGCCGGTTCGTCAGAATATTGTGGTGAATCAGCCGACCAATGTGAATATTCCCAACGGCTATCCGGGCGCGTTTCCCGGTCAATTTCCCGGCAATTTTCCGGGTGTCCCCGGTGCCGGCGGCGCGACCGGTCAGCCGCAAACGATTGCATCTCTGCTGGCGGAAAAGTCATTTCCGATCTGGCTTCGCGACACCGGCGTTGTTCCCGGTGCCACTTACCGCTATCGGATGCGGCTTGCGCTTTACAATCCGACCTATTTATTCCCATATAAATCCGATAACCCTGCGATTAAGAATAAGCCCTGGATATACTCTCCGTGGACAATGATCAGCCGGCCGCTGACGGTTCGCAATCGGCTTTACTTTTTCCTTGATGGCGGCGGCGGACTGGTGAACGGTCAGGCTGAATTCCGGATTTTCAAATGGGTTCATGGTATGTGGACCTACACCACGCAATATGTGTCTCCGGGGCAGAATATCGGCGATGTGCGGCCCACGTCCATCATCAGTGCTACCACTGGACGGCTGATGTTTAAATCAGTGAACTTTTTCACCGGTTATAGACTTGTTTCCGCGGATCTTGGCGCGGGCGGTAATGATATGACCGCCGTCGTAGAGGATTCCCACAATAACCTTGGCGTGCGGCGATCCGCATGGGATGCCGCCAGCCCGCTGGAGGCCGGATTGCTGCGGCGGGTGAATCAGACGGGGCGGCCGGCCGCGGCTGCCGCGCCAACGCCCTGAAGCCAGGACGGGCAGGCCCCCGTCATTCCCGGTTGCCGGGCGGTTGCAACATAATGCGTGTGCTTTTAGTATGTTAAAAAGTTTCGCCGCGCGTTCAGGAGAGTTTGCGACAATTGAGGAAGGCAACGGCCCGGCTAAAATGTGATGCCGCGTGGTGTTGCCGGATCGCCGCGGAATGCGGAATAGCAGTTGCAAGGCGCAGTGCCTTATTCATGGAGAGAGCCTCGGTCGATAGTTTGTGTGATTCTCCGCGGCGTCGGTTTTCGGTAACGCTTCGGATAATCAGAGTGTTGTATTGGCATTTTGCGGATGTAGGAGTTTCCTCTTGAAGAAGATGACTCGCTCTCGGATTCTGGCCGTCGGTATTTCAGGCGCTGTTCTGGCCGGTGCCACGCTGCCCCTGATCCCATTGGCGTTAGCTGATACGGGTACGCAGGCCGCAGCCGGGGCGCTGCTGGCTCGTGGCCAGAGCCTCGTTGGCCAGCACGATTACCAGACCGCCAAGAAAGTTCTACTGACGATCAATCCGGCGGACCTTAGTCCGACCGATCGGACCAGCATGGATTCGCTGCTCCAGCGGATTGACGTTGCCATCTCGGCGGCTGCCCACAACAGCCAGGTCTTCCGCAATGCGCAAGCGTCGCTTAATGATGGCCATCTGGCCCATGCGGTCAATCTGTATAACTACATTATTGCCAGTCCGGCCTCCACGCCCGAACTGATACGGGAGGCTAAAGATAACCTGGCCCTGACCCAGGCGCGGCAGCAGGAAATGGTTCCACAGCTCAAAACAATGCTGGCCAAAGCGATCGCCGCTTATAAAACCGGTGACTACCAGACCGCTTCCAACGACCTTCACGCCATTTCCGTGGCGGGGGCCGACTTGGGATCGGAAAATTCCCTTCCGGGCCACTATCAGTATCTGATTGCCCAGAAGCGAGTGGCCGCAGTGAATGCCCAGGCCGCGGCCATATCCAATCCGACACCGGTTGCGACAACCGCCACGGTTGCCCCGCCCGCGACAATAACCACACCGGCCACGCCGCCCCCCAGTCCCGCTTTGAACAGCCAGCTTGCCGGTCAGGAAGCCGCCGCCGCACAAAATCGCGCCGCGGCCACCCAGGCAGCGGCGGCGGCTGAAGCGGCCAAGGAAAAGGCGGCACAATTGGTCCAGGCCCAGGCTGCCGCCGAAGCGGCCAAAGAAGCCGCCGCCCGGAAAATCGCCGCACAACAGGCCGCATTAGCCCTTGCCCAACAACAAAAGGCGGCCCAGGCAAAATTAGCGGATCAACTTCAGTCGCAGGAAATGCAGGCTGCATCCGAACGTCAGGCCGCTGCGGCTGCCGCGCAGGCGGCGGCACAGACCGCCGCCTTAAAGGCGCAGCAGGATGCTCTTGCAGCCCAGCAAAAAGCTGAACAAGCTCAGTTGGCGGCCAAGGTAAAGGCTCAACAAGCCGCCGCGTCCCAACCCGCTCAACCCGCGTCCACCGGCGCAGCCGTGGCGATTCAGACACCTCCAGCGAGTGCAAACATGACGACAACCACACCTCCCGCACAAACCGCACCGGCTCCCGCACCGGCTGCCACCATGCCGGCAACCATGCCGATGCCCGCAACCTCCAAGCCGGTACCCGTCATGCCGACGGCCGCGGAAATTAACGCCCAGCGATCCGCAGCCCTGACGCTTCAGGCGGATCAGGCCGTTCATGCAGCGAATTATTCGCGGGCGATTGCCTTATTCAATGATGCTCTGGTCATAGATCCGCGGAATCAGGCGGCCTCCATGGGCCTGGCCAACGCATCCAAACTTGCGGCCGGCAAAGCTCCGGGTCTGCTGAACCAAAGCCTCTACAATCAGGCGATTGATGCGCAACGGGCACAGGTGTTGTTCAACCATGATCTGGAACAATCCAGCCAGGAAATGCAGGCCGGCCATTTCAGTGTGGCCGCAGACCGTGCCAACGATGCCTTAGCAACCGCCGCGGCGGCTCGGCATCTTTTCCCCGCCTCGGAATATCAGGCGATGCGTGCCCGTGCCAGCGCCCAACTTGCGATGATTGAACATCGTCAGGCCGTTGCAGCCAGCCAATCCGCCGCCATAAAGCAGCATGAAATTCAAACCAGTCAGGCGAACATAGAACAGCAGTTGATCGCTCAGCGACATGCCGAAGTCAAAGGTCTGATGGCCCAGGCGGACGAATATTACAAGCGGCTTGAATACAACCACGCCGAAGCAACGCTGCTTCAGGTCGTGGCCATTGATCCAACCAACTATCAGGCCCGCCTGATGCGGCGCATGGTGCAGGACCAGATTGAATACAACCGCTGGAATCACTACCACGATCTGCGATCCCGCCAGGCTCAGGAACAGGAAATCAAGAGCGAAAAGGATCTGATTCCTTACACCAATTTAATTGTGTATCCAAGCGATTGGCCCGAACTAAGCAAAATGCGCGAAGCCGAACAAAACAGTTCAGAATCCAGCGCCGACAAGCTGGTTCGCAATCGACTCAACGACAGCGTCGGTCGGCTGTCCGTTAATGACCAGCCGTTTTCTGAAGTGGTCAAACTTCTGCGAAACGAAACCGGCACCAATATTGTGGTCAACTGGAATGCCCTTACCAACGCCGGCGTATCCCGCCAGACACCGATCAGCCTTACCCTGCGCAGCGTCCCGTTCAAAAAGGTGCTTTCCATTGTGCTTCAGCAGGCTCAAGGTTCCAGTGGAACCACGCTCGGCTACAGCATTGATGAAGGCGTGATTACCATTTCCACCAAAGATCAGTTGGCGCAGTTGTCGGTCGTGCGTGTGTATGACATCACCGACCTGCTGATTCAGCCACCGAATTTTGGTGGCAACGCACCCTCGTTTAACCTGCAAAGCGCTACCCAGAATTCCACCGCACAGGTCAGTGCTTCCGGTGGCGGTGGTTTGGGCGGCGGCGGTGGACAGAGCCTGTTTTCGGGCAATGGTGGCGCTGCCAACGGGGCCGGAGGGGCCAACGGCGGCCAGAAAACCCGCGGCCAGATGGTGCGCGAAATTACCCGCCTGATTGAAAACACCGTTGATCGTAATTCGTGGGTCGCCAATGGCGGTACCGCAGGCAACGTCCGCGAACTTAACGGTCAGTTGGTCATCAGCCAGACTCCGGATAACCAGTCGAAAATCGAAAGTCTGCTGGAAAAGCTGCGCGAAGCCCGTGCGATTGAAATTTCGGTTAATACGCGATTCCTGATCGTGAATTCCAGCTTCCTGAACTTCTTCGGCTTCTCCTGGAGCCTTGGCTTCCCCGCGTTTGTCACCACCAACGGTGCCGGAGCGCCAACGGCCAATAGCTCATCCGGATCTCTCTTCGGCGGCAGCACCGGGCCGATCACCTTTGGCAACAACACGGCGACAATTGCCTCGCCACAGGCGACAGGCGTTGGAAACAATATTGCCAAGAATTTCAGTGCGGCTACATCCGCCTTGAACTTCAGCGGCAGCATCCTTTCCAATTACCAGTTGAGCCTCCTTCTGCAGGCCACACAGGAAAGCGAACATTCCACTACGCTTACAGCGCCCCGCGTCACCCTGTATAACGGACAGGAATCTTATATTACGGTCACCCAGCAGCAGAACTTTGTCTCCAGTGAAACCGGCGGCCAGACCGTCACCGGCGGCGTCGGTGCAATCGCAACCTCCTCGCCCACCTTGAATGTGTCTACTCTGTCCACTGGTGTGGTGTTGCAGGTGCAGGCCACCGCTTCGGCGGACCGCAGATATGTTGAAATGACCATTCAGCCCTCACTGGCCACACTGCTTGGCCTGACCACCTTTAACATTACCGGCCAGAACATTACCGGCGGCGGTGCCCCGGCGGCCCTGGGTTTTGTTCAGTTGCCTGATGTTCAGTTGACCCAGGTGGCTACCACAGTATCTGTTCCGGATGGCGGCACTCTCCTGCTTGGTGGCCAGCGTCTTGCCGGTGAAGTTGAAGTGGAAGCCGGCGTCCCGATTCTTTCCAAAATACCGCTCATCAACCGCCTGTTCACCAACCGGTCCTACGTGCGGGACACTGGAATTCTGCTTATTCTGGTGCGTCCGCGAATCATCATTCAGAAAGAATGGGAACGCAAGCAGTTCGGCCGCAACTATTGATCGGTATAAGCCGCAAGACGGAATAAATTCAAAATCCAAAAGGCTCCGCAGTCGCGGGGCCTTTTTTTTGCGCGCCGCTTTTATTCAATCGGCCTGCAGCGAAGGGCTTGTGGGCCGTTCCTCCTTCTAATTTGCGGGCAATGTCCCGATTGGAGGCTTGCGGCAAATGACATGAAGGCCATAAACCGTTCCGTCACCCGCAGATTCACGCGGAATGCTCCACCAGGTGACCCGGAACCGCTTCTGACAACAAATGGCATGCGCCCGTGACTCAAGCTTTATGATCAGCGCTCTCTCATAAAATTTTTTCGTCCAGCCCAGGTTTAAGCGCATTGGTCACCCCTATAGCCACGCCCGTGACCTGCCGATCCCCCAATCTCCCGGCCTGAATCTTCAAAAATAAATTCGGCGGCCATGGTTTGTTACTCCTATCCGCGAAATCCGCGGTTCGTCCTAAATCCGC
>JAJZEY010000053.1 GCA_021805585.1 Planctomycetota bacterium | reverse complement strand
AGCGGGCGCGGATTTCGTAAAAACCAGCACCGGATTTCATCCCGCGGGCGGCGCCTCCGTGCAAGCCGTACAATGGCTGAAACAATATGCTGCGGGCATGCGGGTAAAAGCATCCGGTGGCATTCGCGATCTGCCCACCGCGCTGGCCATGCTTGATGCCGGTGCGGATCGCCTGGGGTGCTCGGCAAGTGTGGAGATTATTCAGGCTCTCAAGAGTTAAGCGATGGGATGGGCTATTTCTCCCATCGCCTTTTTTCCGGCGTCAGGTTGCCCACGGCCGGTGGCCGGGACGGCCGTTCCCCAACCAAGGCGGTTGAGGCGTGGCTATTGAACAACTGATTTACACCGCCGCTTGTGACTTGCGGGAAAGAGCCAGGCGATGGGCGTGGGCGTAGTGGGAAACCAGATTGTTCCAGTCAAAATATTCGGAAAGTCGTTCCACACGATTCCGCAATTCAATTCTTCCGCGGCGTTCTTTCAGGGCATAATTAAAAAGAATTTCCGTCAATTGATGGGCCGCCTGATCGAAATTGGCGTAGCGGCGTCCGACCACAAACAACCCATTGTTGGCGGGGTCCTGAATATGTTTGCTGACATAGCTGCCGAAACCGGCCAGGTCGCTGGTCACCGCCGGTACGCCGCTGGCCACGCATTCCATGGGTGTATATCCCCATGGTTCGTAATAGCTGGGGAACACGCCCATGTGGCACCCGCGGACAAACTGATCGTAATCCAGACCGATCAGCGGCGATGTTGCGGACAGGAAATCCGGATGGAAAACCACTTTTACCCGGTCATCTTTGGCGTTAAACAGCCTGCACGCACGAAGTTTCTGCAGGACCGAATCATTGGCGTCATCCCACAGGTCATGGGTGACAATCGGCGGCTGTCGCCAGGTCCGCCAGGCATGAAGGCCGCGTTTCAATCGCACCTGAGCCTGCTGTGAAAGCAGTTCCTGACCGTCGGGCAGGCGGCCGGTACAGACCACGGAAAGCAGTTTTTGCGACATTTCCTCGGAAACGCGCTCGCAGGTCAGCTTCAGGTCGTCGAACATCGCCTGACTTCGTAATACATCTACATTTATAGACTTATATGGCGCACGTGAAATAATAAATGCGACAACGGTCATATCTATCCCGCCGGACTTCAGCCAGTGGTTCAGCCGCGCCAGCGATTCAATAAACAGATCAATTCCCTTGTTGGTATATTCATACCGCCCGGCGGTGAATAAATACAGCGTGCGGTCAAGATCAAAGGTATACGAAGGGAAAAAATGGGCGGCCACAAAACTGTGAATCGCCTCTTTGTACTGTCGGTGCATGGTCTGAAATTCATGCAGGGCTTCAAACCGGCGGATATTCAGACCGTTTGGAGTCACCACGTCCGGCTTACGATGCAGCAGCTTCTCGGCCTCCAGCGCGGTCACATCGGATACCGTGGTAAATACATCCGCGCAGTTGCTGGCACCATGTTCAATGCAATAACGCGGATAAATGCGGTAATGCCCCGCGGCGTGATCCGGATTGATGGTATCCAGCTTGGCATAAAAATCCGGATTGTCCGTACACAAATACCGCCCCAGCAGCGTCGCGTGGGTCGTAAACACCGTGGCCACCGCAAGTTTAAGAAATGCAAGCCGCATCAGGCCCAGACCGGCCATCCATTCATGAAAATGGGCCACCAGTTGAAGCCTGCCATTGTTCGCACGCGCGATTTCCTGAAACAGCAGGCCGGTCAGAAACCCGAACGCGACCACATTATTGGTATCGCCGTCGTCATCGTAGGTTTGAATCCCGTGGTCTTTCCAGAGCATGTATTTGAATTCACCCAGGCGATTGAACGCCTCGGCGTAATCCAGCAAAATGACACGAGGCCGGCCTTCAATCAGCCAATAGCCGCAATGGACGGTTACTCCAAGTTCCCGCATCTTTTTAACCGCCTCGGCAACCATTCCGGTCGGTTCGCACGGTTCGAGTTCAACGGCGGCGGTTTCCGCATTGTACGGCCCCACCAGGCAATAACGCTCGCCCCAGGCAGCCACCATGGAAGGTGCCTTGCTGCGCATGACCGTATAAATACCACCCAACTGCCAGCAGACCTCCCACGCTACTTCAAATAAAAGGGGCTTGGAATCGTCCGTGGAATCCCCGATATCGGCATCAGGAACTTTATCCACCGACTTTCGTGCCGGAATTGGTGGCGGACCGGGCCAAACCGGTGAAACAGGCTCCGGTGCTTTAGGCCCCCCGCCGATACCACTTTCGACCGACCCTACCACCACCGACCTGCGAATCGACGCTCCAGCGCTACCCACCCCCATGCCGCCCGCGACAACCGTGGAGGGCGGGGCAAAGCCGACAACTTTGTAATTGACGCGCGGTTTGTCCTGCGCGGCTTCATGCGGCTCAAGTCCGTCCGGATTTGCCGGAGGCGCGCTGCCGCCACCGCCAATATCTGATTTAACCTTTTCTGATGATTTAAGCCCGGATTTTCTGCCGGAACGCTTCATATCCGCCATAACGAACCCTGCCTTTCCGTGTCAAACCACGCTTCCTGTCGCCGGGTATTCTACACCAACGGACCGGGATTTGTCGTGGTAGCCGAAAATGCCCGCTTTCAGCGGGGCTGCCAATTAATCAGGCGTCAGCCCAGGTTGAATAACTGAAGTGGCGTTGGCGTAAAAAAATGCGGGCTGTGAAGACGAAAAACCGCACCACGCCAGAAAAATTAGCGGCCCCGGCTTTCAGCTTCAAAGAGCTCCGTTGCCCATCGAAAAACCGCTGGAAAAAGCCCGCGAAGGCGGTGCCATCGGAAAAGCCCGCGGAATATCCCGGCAATTAATTTTCACGGCTTAAGCCACCCCACCCAGCGTGAAGCAGTCTGCGATGGCCGCAGATAGACTTGGCTTGGCAGCCCGCCTTTTTCATCCAGAATAGTCAGGGTATTTTTTCCCGATTTAAGCCAACTCGATGGAATATACAATCCCCGCGGGCACTGCGGATCCGGGTAACGCCCCAGGTTATGGCCGTTAATCCAGGCGTCACCGCCGAACAGATGCCCCCAGGAAACACGATAGACGGCATGGATATGCGGACCCGCGGTTCCCAACGTCTTTTTCGGCATGTTGAAAGTAGCCTGATACATGCAGGGAACACCGGGGGCATCGGCCCCCATCGGCCGCCAGCTTTTTGTCCAATCGCCAAGACCGCCGCGCATGCGCCATGGCGTTAAGGGCTTTGCGGCCACGCCGGGCAGGGGCTCGTCGATATGCAGAACCACTTTCGCCATCAGGCCGCCGGCCCCGGATGTGTTCTGCACCAGCACATCCAGGTTATTGGTCGCGTGATGACGGGCCGCGGCCAGCGCAATCGTAAAAGGCCGCCCCCAGCCGCGATGGACGCCAATCAATTTACCATTCAAATATATCCACCCATTATCATCTACATCGTTAAACTTAACCGAAGCCAGAGATCCCGGCGGAATCGTCGGCAGGCGCGTGTGAAACCATGCGAAGCCCGGCTGGCCGGCAAAGGCGTCATGACCGACGACCGCCGGCTTCCAATCGCCCCCGCGGTGACCGCCGACAATCATGGCCTTGCCGGCTTGCAACGAAGTCACGGGTGTCATACGCCAATGGGAAAGCGTCCTGGAAACCGCCGATTTATACACGCTCAGCGTTCCCCATAGCCCCATGCGGTCTTTATTGTGTATAGGGCCGATATAGGCGAATAATTTATGGCGACCATTGTTCACCGTGAAAATGGCGAGCGTGTTTTTTCCCGATTTCAGGCGAACCCGCGGATTCAGCGGCACCGCACCGCTGTCCACAAGTTTCCCATTTAAAAACACCGCGCCCCAATCCGCCAGATGAGATATCGGAAGCACCGCCGCCCGGGGCGGGCCAGACCAGTTAAACGTGCAGCGATACCATGTGTACGCCCCCGGATAGCCATGGTCAAACCCCATTTGCCGCGGGCGGCTGGTCTTGACCCAGGCGGCGGCGTTATAGCTTGCGGTTGCGGGAGCGACAAGCGAATGCATTTGCCAATGCTTGAAATGAATGGCGGGTATTCGGCCTGCCCGGCCGGACGGATTCCCAGCCATCACCACCGGCTCGGCTGTTGCCCCGTACACCACCGCAATATCCGGTGCCGTGCGACTATATTGCTGTACCCGAAGCGCCATGCGACCCGTCACAGTGGCGATTCGGTCCACATAAGTCGGGCCAATCACAATCTGCTTTAACCCATGGTATCCCGCCAGCCAGGTGACATGCTCCTGCCGGTAAGATTCACAAAAAATCCGCAGCGTGTGCGCGCCTATTTTGATTGTGCGTTGAAATGGCTCATCCGCCATAATGGAGGTGTAACGCTGGTGAGACATGAGTTGCGCGAATGACACATTAAAATCCAGCAGACCCGCCGCTTTGTTCTTCCAGCTAAAGCCACGCGGCAGCGCGCCAACCGTGTCTGGCGAACCAACCTTAAATTCAATATTTCCTTCGCCCGCGCCATAAAGAATGACCGTCAGAAATTTACCCTGTTTAACCACACTTAAAATCCGCGATCTTGACTGCTGAATGCTCACCCATTTGCTGATGGCAAAATGGCGCACCAATGGCACGAATTCTGCCGGGTGAAGGTGTAATACGCCCCCGCCTTTTAAATGCGCGGCAGCCGCGACATTCCCAGTATTGGCCAAAAACACCAGCGTGCCTTGGGGGCTTTTGCGGGCGTATACCTGAATGGACCTGCCGGTGGCAAAGTCCGCATATTGCGCGGTGGCATTGTCACTGTCGGCAAGAACCGCCTGAAATGAACGGGCAAAATAATTGATGCGCTTATAACGGTAATACAACGGTCGCAAATCACCCAATTGACCGATGCCGGCGGCGTAGTCATAGGAAGCCCGCATTTCATCGTTGTTCCAATGCCCAAAATTCGTACTGCCCACGAGCATATAAAGATTCAGGCCATTGCCGCCAAAGGCTTCGTTATGCCAGAGGGCGTCTTCGGTGAATCTGAATTTCCCGGGATTCATTTTGCCGTATAAGTTGTACCAGCCGGTCCAGGTTTCAGTGGAATACCAAGGGGACGTTCGGCCGCGGCTGCTCCAGGGTTTATTGCCGGCGGGATCTGAACCATGATGCAGCCCGCTGAAGAAAATGGGAACCTGAATCCCCAGCCGCCGGGTCATGTTGTACATGTGCCTGAAATAGGCATTAGGCATATCGGTGCCCCAGCCCTGTGGATCCTCATTTTCCATTTGCACCAGAATGACATTTCCGCCATGGTTGATCTGATTTTCAGCCACAATGGGTATCAGCCGCTTCCAGAATTTATCCAGAGCGTGAATAAACGCCGGATCATCGGCGCGCACCTGGAGGCCGGGAATAAATCTTAAAAACACGGGATAGCCGCCCGAGTCCCATTCGGCACAGTCATATGGCCCCATACGCACAGTGGCGTAAAGCCCAACGCTTCTGGCGAGTTTAAGAAATGCGTCCAGATCCGCTCGGCCGGTAAAGCGGAATTGCCCCGGCCGCGGTTCCTGGTAATTCCAGAATACGTAGGTCTGCACAGTGTTGAAACCGGCCCGTTTCATTTTTTCCAGCCGGTCGCGCCACAGGGCGCGTGGCACACGGGCATAATGGAAGCTGCCGGAACGCACATACGTGCGTTTGCCGTTAATAATGAATCCACGGCCATCAAAATGAATAAAAGACGCCGCTGCGGTCCGAGGCGGGAAAATATCGTCATTGGCTCGCGCCGCGACACATGTCACTGAAAAAAGTGCCGCCAGCGAGAGAGCGGCCATCCAAAAAGCTACTCCGCGGCAAACCGTACGAACCATCATTGTGAACTCCAATTTGAATCACCATCCTGGGGGTAAACAGTACGCGGAGGAAAATGACAGATCGGAAACTGTTCGCTCCGCCGTCATCGCCGAAATCATATTTTGAATATTTTCTCGAGATGCCGGTGAAGAATATTTTCCTTCACCCCGTTGGCGATAACCGGCGCAAATTCATCCAAGGCGGACAGATATTCCGCCTCCATCTGTGCGGCGACCTTGAATCCAACATGCACAAGCTGACGCATATTCGGATTGTACTGCGGACACGCCGGGTCATGACGAAGCGCCTGGGCAAATTCCGGACCGCTCCAGTTTCGGACCTGTTCAACGGTCGGCAAAAGGGTTCGATCAATGCTAATGACCGTGGCATATGGCGCGCAGAGTTCATCCATTCGCCCCAGAGCCGATATATAAATACCGCGGGCTATTTCCAGTCCGCGACCGCCGGCCATTGCCAGTCCAATCACTTCCTCCAGCCATGTGGTACCGGCGGTCTTTACGTGCAGTCCCGCTCCGGTGTCCCGAATGGCGCGGCGTATAGGCTCATAAATATCGAATTTATCACTGCCGGAATGCACGCTTAACTTAAGGTTACGCGGCAGGCCAAACTTGCCAACGGCAAAGGCAATCACCGCAAGATCATCCCGAAATTCCTTTTCAAACTGCCGCACGTCTCCCTGATAATTCACCCCCTTGTTAAAGCGGCCGGTGAATTTTGGCGCTATGGTCTGAATTGGAATTTTTTCCCAGGCAATCGCGGCCAGAATCAGCAGAAGTTCCGGAGGTGTCTGCGGAGAATCGGTTTCATCCATTGAAATTTCCGGGATGAAATTTTCGCCGCGCTGAATCCGAATATGCCGGTAAACGCGCCCCGCCTCTTTAACGGCCCCCAGAAACGTCGCGCCAACGCGACGAATGTCCGCATCGGTAATTGTCATTGCATGGGACAGCCCGGGCAGTTCCAGCCTGCCGGCCAGCGACTGAGCCTGTTTCACAAATTCAGCCAGTTCGCCATCGGACGCCGGTTTGCCAATCAGATCGGCGACATCAATAGTAAAAAAATCACTGCAGGCAATGAACCGATCGACAGTTTTGATGTTGATATGGTCGGCATCCACATGGTACGGACCGCTCCATCCCAGAGCCTTGACCGCGGCATCCGCTTCAGCCCGCACTGAAGATGGCTCTGTGTGAACAATAGTGTGCTCACGGTTGGATTTATTCCAGACCGGGGTCAGGGTAATGCCGGTTGATTTTTTAAAATCAATGAAGGCTTGCAGTTGAGCCTGTCCCTGGCGGCCAAAGCGGTCTCCGATACCGCAACTGAACTTTGCGAGTTCCATGACATTGTCCTTTCCGAACTTTTTACTTCACATTTACCGCGCAAGCGGCGCAGGCACGAAGGAGCGGCCCGTTAAGTCGCCATCCGTCTTACACGCTTACCACAGCCTTGATCACTCCTGCCGCGGGCTCCAGCCATTGCGGCATTTTTTCAGGAATATCCCAAAGCGACGCCCGATGCG
>JAJZEY010000205.1 GCA_021805585.1 Planctomycetota bacterium | reverse complement strand
CACTTCCCGAAATCAAATGCAACATTGTGCCGTTTTGGCACAAAGTCGGACATGGATAGCCTCCTTGCGAAGCGAACCGCACTCCTACGTAGACGGCCGGATTATTCCAGGCATTCCGCCCAATTCTGATTCAAAGTTCTCCCCCGAACCGCTGGCAAAGGGCTGTATTCGCTACCGCACGGTTATGCCGCCGATGCCCCAGCTTTCCCGGTTGGCCGGTATACGTCGGCCACGCTACCTGGCGGCTTTCGCTGGTGTGTGAACGAACCGCATAATCCCGCGAAAAATAGCCGCCGCGATTTTCTCCTGAAAGGCCGGGCGAACCAGGTTCCGTTCTTCGGCTGGGTTGGTGATATAGCCGGTTTCCACCAGAACGGAAGGTATGCGTGTGGACCGCAGCACCACGAAATTCGCCCGCCGCTGCTTGTCCACTGGTTCAATGCGGGCCAGTTGATGGGCGATCATCGCGGCAAGCCTTGCCGACGATTTTTCCACAGGATCTCGCGTAGGCTGGGCGTATACGGTTGCGCCTTGCCAGGAGGGCTTTCCAGAATTCGCATGAATTGAAATAAACAGGCAGGCGTGGGCTTTGCGGGCAATCCAGCGCCGCTGCCGCAGGCCCACATAATGATCCGAGTCGCGCGTAAGCACGGCCCGTACACCCGGTGCGCGGTCAATCAGCCGAGCGAGGTCCATGCCGATCGCCAGAGTCACAATCTTCTCCATTGCGCCGTGGCATCCGATGGCACCCGGATCTCGCCCGCCGTGGCCGGGATCCACCGCAATGATGCGCGGCAATTGCCTGGTTGCCGCAATCGGTCGGCGGCCCATCGCGATAGCGGCGTACGACATTGGCAATGCCGACCACAGGCAAACGATAATGCCGATCGCCAGCCTGACGCGTTTTGTTAAATGTTTTCTAGCGTCCGTCGGCATGGTGTTCCTTTCCGCACGCAAAAGCGTATCGTCCCGATGGACCGCACTTTACCGGTCGGATATGAAAGGCCGATGAAAAAAGCGATTCGTGCAATTTTCCGCCGGTTCCGGGCGTTGCATTACAGGTCTTTTGCGGGAGTTTTCTTTGCACCGGTTCATCCGTCTTATGGTTCCCGCTACGTTTTTCGGTTGGCTTGTTGTGTGTGCGCTTGTTCTGGCGTGTTCAATGCCGCGGGTTTTTGTGTTGCGTGGAAATGCCGTCCCCGTCAGGTCGGAATCTCGTTGGGTTGGCGGGCCGGGCGTCGGCGGCTCCATTCCCTGGGCGGCCGCAAACAAGATTATAACCGACATAAATCCCCCGAAATTTCCAGCCAGGGTGTTCAACGTGACCCGGTTCGGCGGTTTGGGAAACGGAGTGAAGGACAATACCCGCGCCATCGCCAGAACGATTGCCGCATGTTCCGCCGCGGGGGGCGGAAGTGTGGCCTTTGCGCCTGGAACGTATCTGACCGGTGCCATAGATTTACGCAGTGGTGTGAATCTGCATATAAGCCGCGGGGTGACTCTTCTTTTTTCCGCTGAATCAGGGGAATTTCCGCTCCGTTTAACGCGGAATCAGGGGATTGACCTGATGAATTTTTCCCCCTGTATTTACGCGTTCAATCAGGCCGATGTCGCCCTGACCGGGCATGGCACGCTGGATGGTCGCCTGACCCGGCGGTGGAACCGGCAAATGGGGCGAAGCTGGCGCAGGCTGGAAATCATGCGCGACCGGGGCGTACCGGTTTCCCATCGCATTTTTGGAATAAAACATCCGCTGGGCACGGCCATGGTGGAGTTTTATAAGTGCCGCAAGGTCCTGATTTCCGGAATCCACGTGATCAATTCCCAGTGGTGGCAACTGCATCCAACACTCTGCAACAATGTCACCATTGTGGGGGTGCATACCAATTCCACCCATGGCAATTCCGATGGGCTGGATATTGACTCCTGCCAGAATGTTCTGGTCAGTCACTGCACTTTTTTCGCGGGCGATGATTGTATTTCACTCAAGTCCGGCCGCGACCCGGATAAATTCCGTTCTGCGGCACCCTGTCGGAATATTGTCATCGTCAATTGCCGCGGTGCCGGGCCATGGGGGCTTATCAGTTGCGGCAGCGAGGAAAGTCAGGGTGTCGAAAATGTGTTTGCCTGGAACCTTCAGGCTGTTAACCATGGCCGGTTTCGCGGCGTGCGTTACGCCCTTTATGCCAAGGCCAATTCCGTTCGGGGCGGGTTTGTACGCAATGTGCATCTGGGAAATATAAGCGGACGCTGTACCGGAGCGCTGGTTCACCTGACACTGGTTTATGGCCCCAAACATGGACACAATTATCCGCACTTCTCCGGGATTCATTTTCGTGCGATCAGGTCGGTTCGCACGCCAGAGCTGCTGTTCCTTGTGGGAATTCCCCATGACTCCATCGGCCCCCTGACCCTGACGGATTGCCGGTTGGGTGGAATTTCACAAGCGGACCGCATCCTTGATGCCCCGGACATCGTGTTTAAGAACGTCAAAATAAATGGTCATATTGAAAAATTTCCATAACAAAGTGCGGGATGGTCGGTTGTGGCGGCGTGTAGGAAAAGGGCGCAATTGAATTCATGCGGGATGGTGGTCTTGAGTGCGACAGGCGGGCCAGGGAAAGAAATGATAGACGTATTTGCGAAAAAATAAGGTCGGCGCAAAAAAATGCCGCCACGGGGCTGCCGAGTGGGGCGCGACAGCTTTCGTGTGGGCAAAGTGGGAACCCACACGGTGGCGGCGAGGATCATTATAGCACAGACCAGACACTAAACAAAGCCGGATATCAAATTTTAGATATCGTTTCGCATATAGTCCGCACACTTTTCGGTGCGTTATCCGCGTCTAAGGTCGGGCTAACTAAAACCGGGTGGCTGTCTGTGGCACCCTGACGCAATTAAACGCAATTGGTACCAAAACGGCCATCCCGTTAAATTGTCAATCATTCCGGTGGTTACGTTCAGCAAAGTCGCTCGTTTCCTGCGTCTCACTGGTGTTCCGCACCCAGAACATGAGGAAGTATACGTAGGCATTTGCGATTGTCAAGTGAATTCTTAAAATTTCGTTAAGAATTGAAGCGGTTCAACAAATACACTGCATTTTATTTCCCATCGCCCCAATTTTTCGCGTGCGGATTCAACCGGCTTTTGTAAAGTCAGGGCTTTTGCGTTAAACTTTTGTCCTCTCCTGACAGCGGTCGGAGTCGCAGCGAACCGGGCAATCGTCCGGTTGTCATTTGCACGGGGCGTAGCTCAGCTTGGCTAGAGCACCTGGTTTGGGACCAGGGGGTCGCAGGTTCAAATCCTGTCGCCCCGATTTTTGCCAAAGGCAAAAATAGAGCAGGAGAATTTAGAGAGTAGAGAGTAGAGCACATAAGGTCCAGGCCAAAGAGCGGCTGTCGCCGAAACGGGAAAGCCCTCCTGCGGTCTACTTTCTACTTTCTACTTTCATCCCGGGAAAACAGATGGCCTTCACTTTTGAAAAACTTATCGTCTACCAAAAAGCGATAGCCTTCGCCGATCTTGTGTGCGCCACCACTGAAAAATTCCCACGCGGATACGGATTTCTTTCAGACCAACTGAACCGCGCCAGCGTGTCCGTCGCCGCCAACATCGCTGAAGGCAACGGACGGTTCACGATTCCAGACCGCAAAAACTTTTTCATGATCGCCAGAGGCTCCGCGCAGGAATGTGTGGCGTTATTGGAAATTGGGTTCCGTCGAAAGCTCGTAACGATGGACATTCATTGCCGCCTCCGCTTAGACCTGGAGGAAATTTCAAAAATGCTCTCCGGCCTGATCAACGGCCTGGAAAACCGGAAGGTTTGAGCTAATTTTTGCCAAAGGCAAAAATAGAGCAGGAGAATTTAGAGAGTAGAGAGTAGAGCACATAAGGTCCAGGCCAAAGAGCGGCTGTCGCCGAAACGGGAAAGCCCTCCTGCGGTCTACTTTCTACTTTCTACTTTCATCCCGGGAAAACAGATGGCCTTCACTTTTGAAAAACTTATCGTCTACCAAAAAGCGATAGCCTTCGCCGATCTTGTGTGCGCCACCACTGAAAAATTCCCACGCGGATACGGATTTCTTTCAGACCAACTGAACCGCGCCAGCGTGTCCGTCGCCGCCAACATCGCTGAAGGCAACGGACGGTTCACGATTCCAGACCGCAAAAACTTTTTCATGATCGCCAGAGGCTCCGCGCAGGAATGTGTGGCGTTATTGGAAATTGGGTTCCGTCGAAACCTTATGGCGTTGGAAACCCATTGCCGAAAACGTCCCGCGTCGGATTGGATTCCTTTTCAGGTCAACTCCCGCTTACGTCCGCGTCCATCGCTGTGAACCTGGGGCGAATTTGGGATTTTGTTTTCAACTTTCCAACGGCATACGAATACAGGAAAGGCGTGTCAGGTTCTGATTTAAAGTTGCAAGTTTGCCAGCCTGCGCGAGCTTCCCGGTCGGCCACCTGAGCGGCCACCTGAACGGCGGGGCACACGGCAATTCGCCGTGCGCCAAAGCCGCTGTCAGTCCGCTGTCGCGGCTGGCTGAAATCCGTTATATCATTATTGGCCGGTGGAGCTTTCCACGCGATCGGGTCCGTGCGGGTTTCCGGCGGAGCCAATTTAGCCGCGCGATGCCCCGCCTCGGCCACTGCCGCGCCGATCCGCATCGGTCCGGTTCCGCGGAGGCCGGCGGGCGACGCGCCGGGGCCTTAGGGGGCCATGGCCCTGGGGCGAAGCGGCGAACAAATTCCCGCGAACCAATTTAATATAAAACAAGGAATAACTATATGTCAATTTCTATATCTATACATCGCCGGGACGCCGCAAGCCCGCTGGTCCATTTCTGGAGCCTGTGCGTCGGGGCCGGCCGCGCCAATGAAGGGTTGCGAGCCAACTGGCTTTCGCAGCTTGAACGGGCGGTGGAAAACTGTGGCTTTCGATACATACGCTTTCATGGGCTTTTTCATGATGACATGTTTGTTTTCCGTCGCGTCAGCGGCCAAGATATCTACAATTTTCAGTATGTGGATGAACTTTTTGACAGCCTGCTGGCCCGTGGCATCCGCCCGTTTGTGGAATTCGGCTTCTGCCCCGGCGACCTGGCAACACAATCCGGCACGGTCTTCTGGTGGAAAGCCAACGGTTCGCCGCCAACCAACTACCAGACCTGGTCTGAACTTGTGTCGCGAACCGTCCGCCACTGGGTGGACCGCTACGGAATTCAGGAAGTGCGCCAATGGTATTTTGAAATCTGGAATGAGCCGAATCTCAAGCCTTTTTTCACCGGCACGCGCGACCAGTATTTCGAGCTTTATAAGGTAAGCGTCCGGGCTATTAAGGCCATCGATGGCCAGTTGCGCGTCGGCGGCCCGGCCACCAGCAATTTTGTGCCCGATGCGCGGTTTGACGGTCAGACCGAGGATTTGTCGTGTCATACATCCGTGCTCAACGCCGAAGACCTGGACGCCCTGAACTGGAAGCCGGTCTGGATTGAACCGTTCATGGAATTCTGTCGGCGCGAAAATCTGCCGCTGGATTTTATTTCCTGCCATCCTTACCCCACCGATTGGCCATTGGATTCGCATGGGCAAAGCCGCGGCCACACCCGTGGTGCCGGGGCCACACCGCGCGACCTGGCGTTATTGCGGGCGATTGTGGATAAATCTGCCTTTCCGGCCGCCGAGATTCATTTAACCGAATGGAGTTCCAGCTCCTCGCCGCGGGATCATACCCATGATTTTCTGCAGGCCGCCACTTTTGTGGTCAAGGCCAATCTGGAATCCATCGGCCTGGTGGATTCGCTTTCCTATTGGACCTTTACGGATGTGTTTGAAGAAGGTGGTGCCGGCGATACGCCCTTTCATGGCGGCTTTGGCATGATCAATTTTCAGGGTATTCCCAAGCCGGTGTTTCACGCCTATCGCTTTCTGAACGCACTGGGTGATGAATTGGTTTCCGCAATTCCCGGCGCGGTGGTGACACGCCATAGCGAATCAGGAAAGATGACCATTCTGGTTTATCATTATCCGCCCGAAATGAAACTTTCCATTCCCGCATCCATGGAAAATGCGGATGGGGCGCGGCGGATTCTGGCCATGGGTTCGGCAACCAATTTGGAAATTGTAATGCCCGGATTCACGGCCGGTCAGGCGTTTACGCTGGAAAGTATGGATCGCGATCATGGCAATGTGGTAACCGCGTGGGAACAAATGGGATCGCCCGCATCGCTTTCCCTGGAGCAGACGCAGAAATTGCGGCGCGCCGCCTTAGCCACGGATCACCAGACCGTCCTGGCGGATGGCCAAGGCACTCTGAACATCCGGAGAAACCTTTCGCCATGGTCCGTGATGCTGGTGGATCAGGTGGTTTAAACTTCACTTCCACTCTGTTCTTGCATCAGGTGGTCATGACGATGTGTCGGCCCGCTCAACCCGCCCAACCCGCCTGACCCATCTGGGCCATTCGTACTCCGTCAATCCTGATTTGCAGGCGTAAGATTGCACGAGATATGGCGGTCGCGCCGCCAACCTGTTATCCTCATGGCCTTACATTCGGTTTTCTGGAGACAATATCAATGGATCAACCCTCCCGGTCGGACATTTGCGCAGCCGTTGCTGACAAGCTGGCGGCGGCCCATCCCACACAGATTGACGCCTTGATCGGGCTGGATGGCTTTGTGGATGAAATTATTCATGTGGTGGACAAACGGTCCAGTGCCACGGAATTTCAGCGGATGGAAACGATTGCCCAGTTTTCACGCCGCACCGCCGAGGCGGCCGGCCAAAGCGCCAATATCGAACTGGTGCGCGTCCAGCGTAAGTTGGGCGGCAATGGTCCGATTATGGCCAATGCCATGGCCTCGTTCGGTTTTAAGGTGACCTATTTAGGGGGCGTGGGCTATCCGGAAATTCACCCGGTATTTCAGCCGATGGCGAAAATCTCCACGGTGATCAGCATCGCGGAGCCATGCAATACCGATGCGCTGGAATTTCTGGATGGCAAGCTCATGCTGGGCAAACTCACCGCGATTGCCGATATCAACTGGGCGACCATTCAGGCACGTGTTGGCCGGGACAAACTGGTGGCCATGATCAAATCGTCGCGACTTGTTGCGACGGTGAACTGGACCATGCTGACCTGGATGAACGAAATCTGGGAGCATTTGATCGCCGATATATTTCCCGAAATCCAGATGCAGGGGAAACTATTTTTCGTTGATCTGGCCGACCCGGAAAAGCGGACAGTGGAAGACCTTCTAGGCGCGCTCAAACTTCTGGAGAAACTTCAGCGGCATGTTCAGGTCGTTTTAGGCCTGAATCTTAAGGAGGCACAACAGGTCGCCCGGGCACTAAAGCTGCCGGCCGCCCCCGCGGACGACTCGGCGGCCGTTAAGCTGGCCGTGGATATTCAATCCGTCCTTAAACTCGATTGCGTGGTGGTGCACCCGCGGAC
>JAJZEY010000108.1 GCA_021805585.1 Planctomycetota bacterium | reverse complement strand
CCCATTTCTTCGATCGTCATTAGAACCTCCTTGTTCCATGACTGTTCTATCGGTCTGCCCCCGACAAAATCTTGAGCGAAAAATGCGCTGTAGTATTAAGGAAGCAGGTGGCGGCAATGGCCAATGAGATTGCCGCCCTGAAAAAGGCCCAGGCGATTGCCGCCACCCGTCAGGCAGCGCTGGAAAAACAAGTTGCCTCCATCAGAAGCCAGGCCAATAGAACAAATGCGGGTGTTGCTTCGCGTCCAGGCAGAGCCAGCAGCCGGGCCATCAGGAAGTTTTATAACAGCGTAATGGCCGCCAGCGCGCGGCAGCAGGCCGCGGAGAACGCCGCCGGATCGGGGAGCGTGGGCACAGCGCTGGCCAGCGTATTTAGCGCCCGCACGCAGGCACGTTATTTTTCGTCACTTTCCCGCGAAAATCCAGCGCATATCCGCCCAAATTTGAACATGCTTGTGGGACGCTATAAAGACCTGCGATTTTATGCCGGCATGCAACTTGTGGATCGGTTCCAGGCCCTGACGCAGCAAGCGGCCAGCAATAATGGAACACCACTGCAGCAATTGAATCCCGGTTTCCAGCGGCCTTACGCCAACCTGGACTTTCTGGCGACGATTCCACATAAATTGGATTTATATGTGGAAATATATCTGGACAGTCAAAAACATCCGACCTATATCTACACCGATCAGGGCTACATACTTCTGAAAGCGTTGCCGGGACCGCTTGGCGCAACGTCAATGGGCGGCCTTTTTCGCTATATTAACGTGAAAGCCGGGGCATTTACCATTGATTTTGGCGATCAGAATTTTCATCGTTCGGACAATGGTTTCGTGCAGCGGAACCCTTTAATCGGCAATGCACTGGTTGACCCGAACTCGGCGGAACTGGGCATTGAGGCGTATTCGGTAAAAGGTCCGATCTACTGGCTGGTGGGTACCGGCAGCGGCAGTACCGGCGACCATTTCGATTATGGCGGTGACCCGGCGGTACATGGGAAAATCTGGGGTGATTTATTGCCGGGCTTGCGATTAAGTGCTTCCGCCTATTATGTGGATCACAGCGGTCAGTTCAGCACGCCGTTTTATCAAGTGTCCGGCCTGTATGCCAGCAGTCGAAGCGGGGGAATTTACAGCGCCGTATTTGGCGGTCCACCGCAGAACGGCTTTTCGACCGAACCCGGCCAGATCGCCCCGCTTAACGGCGTGGACGTAAGCGCGTACCAGGCGGATATTACATGGACGCACTGGCCGGTGGAACTGTACTCAAACGTCGGCTGGACCAATGATTCCTCGTTTCGTGAGCGATGGCTTTATGGGCAGGCCCTGGGTGTTTACCACATCACGCCGGCTCTCTATCTGGCGGGACAATTCAGTTATGCGATTGCCGGAGCGGCCAACGGCATCGACACGGCGGGCTGGGTTGATCGCTTTCAGATAGGCGGCGGCTATTGGGTTACCAATAATATGCTGGCAAAACTTGAATATGTCTATGAGCAATACAATAATTTCAGTGACGCATTCAGCGCGGCAGCCGGTCCTGTTGACGGCGTGGATGCAAGCAACAATCCGCGGTTCAGCGGCGTGGTATTTGAAACGTCGTTTGACTTTTAGTGCCGGAACGCATGAGGTGTACCATGACCAAGACCCGTTTTACCCGATTTCATGCCCTCGGCGGATTTTTCGGCACCGCCGTGGTTTTAGTTGGCCTGACCGGCACATTGGCGCACAACACGGCCGCAAGCGTAGCCAAGGCGGCAACGCCCAGCGCGCCGGCTGCGGTTGTGTATAGCGGCAAGACCGGGCACGTAACAGCCGGCGGGAGCACCACATTTCACGACTGGGCGCTGAAGTCAACGCAGATCCGCGGAAGCGCGACGCTTATTTTTCCCGGCGTAACCGGACGGCCCGCCCCGGCACTTGTATCGCTGACGGTTAAGATTCCGGTATTGTCGCTGAAAAGCAGTGATACCGGTATGGAACATACCGCTTACAAGCGATTGCGCCATCGAAAATTTCCGCTTATAACTTACGTGGTAACAAGTGCGAAACTGCTTAAGACTTCGGTTACAAAGCCAGCCGTCTACACCTTTTCCGCATGGGGCAAACTGATTGTCGCCGGCAAGACCCGGCATATGACATTGCAAATAACCGTCGCTCCGGCACCCGGCGGCCAACTGACCATTTCCACAAGCACGAAACTCAAAATGACGGATTTTGGCATCAGTCCGCCCACCGCGTTGCTGGGTATTATTCAATCGTCCAATACCGTTTCGGTGCAAGCGGTCTGCCATTTAACACGCCGAAAAGGCGGCAAGCGTATCCGCGGCGGCACCATGCCGCCGACTAAATAATTTTGCGGATTCATACTCAGCCAACCTTGAACGGCCGGCGGGCGGACCGGTGCAGGATATTCTTCTGTGTCAAATCCCCGCGGTCCGGTGTAAAATAAATTTGTGCCGAACTATGACCATGATCAAGGAATCTGTCTTCGTGTCCTGGACTTCTCCGAAACCTCGCAGGTAGCCACACTGCTTACGCGCCAGCATGGCCTGGTTGCGGCACTGGCCAAGGGAGTGCGTAAATTTGCCGCCAAAAGCGCGTCGGCCTTCGGTGGCCCGCTGGACCTGCTGGCCGAAGGCGATCTGGTTTTTATTATGCCGCGAATTGGGGAGCTGGCTACCCTTACGGCCTGGCAAGTGCGGAATCATCAGGCGGCCATACGCGGCAATCTGACGGCATTTTATGCCGGACAAATCATCTGCGAATTCACCGTTGCTCTGCTTTCTCCGCATGATCCTCATGCGGCGCTTTACGATCAATTATTGGCGGCCGTTGATCAACTTCCCACAACCCATTCCGGGCTGGCTCTGTTAGCGTATCTTAAGTGCGCCCTGGCGGCCGCCGGTTATCAGGCGCGGCTGGATGCCTGCACAATATGCGGTAAGGCGATTCGGCCCGGATCATCGGTCCGGTTTATTCCGGGTATGGGCACGGTGGCCTGCGGCAGTTGCGCCGCCGGCGCGGAGACAATTCAGGTTCAATCCGCGATAATTCTTGCCCTGCATCGCCTGCCACCGCCCGCGAAGCTGTTGCAACGGCCGCCGGAGCGGACTGCGGATGCCGCCGCGCTGCATTGTGCCGCCAATTTACTTGTGGCCCAGTGCCAGGCGATAACAGATCGCCGTCTGCGGACGGCAGGCCTGCTGGCCCAGATTTTTCAGCGGCCTGCAAATCGCGGAATGTCGATTGCAAGTGAAAGGGACAAGCAATGACCCAGCATCCTCCAGAACCTTCGCATGAACATTCTGGTGAGCATTTTCATGAGCATTCTCATGATCCGGCACATCGCAGCATGTTTAACAGGGAATGGCTAAGCCAGGTGCCGCCCATTTTCACCGGCCTTGTTCTGCTGACATCCGGCGCACTGAAAGGAATTGATCTGGTTAACGGATCAACCTCGCACCATTTACTCATTGATCTGCTGGAATTGCTGATGGAACTGGCCATTGGAATCTGGCTGATTTCCGGACGCACAGCCCGGACGGCGGCCCAGGTCACCATCTGTCTGTTTCTGGTTTTTGCGGGGGTATCGGCATACCGCGGCGTGCGTGGCGACGCATCGTGCGGGTGCTTTGGACCGGTACATGTAAATCCATGGATTACGGTCACACTGGACCTGTTTATTCTGGGGATCATGGCCTGGTCAATGCGCCGGGGAATTGCGGGCAAACCCCGGCCCGCCGGGCAATATACCCTGCGCAATGTCGCCGCGCTTCTGCTGGTGGTGGCTCTGGTGTGGATGGGCTTCCGGGGAAGTCGGTACTGGCGGCCGGCCTATCTGCATGCGGACGGCCAGATCACGGGCGGCCATGGATTGCTGTTTACCACCCCGCCAGGCTGGTACGGCCGGAATTTGCCGGTGCAGCGATTCATTACCGGTGGCGGATCCGGGCAGGTCGCGAATCAGTTAAGCTATGGCCGATGGCTGGTTATTATTTATTATCATGGATGTCCGGAATGCCAGCAGGCGATCGCGAGCCTGGCGCGGCATTACCGGCAAAAGAAGCCCGCACATATTCATATAGCTTTGCTGCAATTGCCTCCATGGGGCCATTTGCCGGCACACCTTGCACCCGCCGACTGGCTGAAGCTTAAACTGGACCGGCAATTTACCTGGCGGATAAATCCGGGAATTCCCAGCCTGGTAAATTTGCGGGATGGAAAAGTCACGCGTGTGCGGGTATACGCACCCGGAACATTCAATGGGTTTTAATGGGGCCAGGGAAGCGCGGCATCAGTCTTTTTTCAGGGCCTGAATAATATCCACCATCGCCTTTTTTCCGTCGGAAAACAGCATCAGGCAGTTGTCCCTGGCAAACAGCGGGTTGGGTATGCCGGCAAAACCGGGGCTTAGGCTACGCTTTACCACCACCACGGTGCGGGCTTTGTCCACGTTTAAAATCGGCATTCCGGCGATCGGGCTGGAGGCATTGTCCCGCGCATCAGGGTTGACCACATCATTGGCACCGTTGACAATCACCATGTCCACATTTTCAAACTGAGAATTAATTTCATCCATTTCCTTCAGCCGGTCATAGGGAATGTCCGCCTCTGCAAGCAGCACATTCATGTGGCCCGGCATTCGCCCGGCAACCGGATGGATGGCGAATTCCACATCTGTTCCGCGGTCGTGCAGCAGTTCAAACAATTCACCTGTCGCGTGCTGCGCCTGGGCGACGGCAAGGCCATAGCCGGGCACGATCACCACACGTCCGGCACCCTCCAGCATGGCGGCCACTTCTTCCGGCGTGGTTGTTTTAATTTTCCCGCCATAAATATCATCCTTTGAAACCGCGGCGGGTGCCTGCATCTGGCCGAAGAGGACATTCATAAACGACCGGTTCATGGCCTTGCACATGATCATGGAAAGAATAAATCCGGAGGATCCTTCCAGCGCCCCGGCCACAATCAGTAGTTTGTTATTAATTACAAAGCCCATGGCGGATGCGGAAAGACCGGCATAACTGTTAAGCAGTGCGATAACGGTGGGCATATCGCCCCCGCCAATGGGAATAATCAGCAGAATGCCAAACAGCAGCGCCAGACTGATAAAGACGGGAAACAAAAAGGCGTGGGACGGCGAAACAGCCAGAAACGTGCCGACGCCCACCGCCGCGGCCAGCACGCCCAGGCTTACGGCATTGCCGAAGGGATAGGCCATCGGTCGGGTGGGGAGAATTTCCTGCAGCTTGCCAAACGCCATCAAGCTGCCGGTAAAGGTCAGAAATCCCAGCAGCGTTTCAAAACAAATGCTGATAATCAGACTTTGGCTCAGGCGCGGGTAATGCAGATAAAACTCGGCCACACCGACCAGTGCCGCCGCCAGGGCACCAAATGCGTGCGACAGCGCGGTCTGCTGGGGCACGGCGGTCATGGGTGTAAACACCGCCAGCGGCACACCAATGGCACCGCCAATAAGAAAAGCCGTGACTATCCATCCGTAATGATGCACCTGCGGCAGAAACAGCGTGGCCAGAATGGCCGCGGCCATGCCAATTTCTCCCATCAACACCCCATAGCGCGCGGTTTTATGGGAGCTTAACCATTTCAGGGAGAACACAAACAAGACCGCCGCGGCGATGCTGGCAAGTGACACATACCATTGGGCGGCTGGAGCGGAGGCCAGAACCGCAGCCTGTTTCCCCGCGGCGGAAAAAAGCCCGGAAATACCTTCCATCAAACCATTGACTGGAAAAGCCATGGGGGTTGCTCCCAAAAAATTCTTGTGCGGTCGCACCATCCGTACACGTGATGCGGCAAAAACGTAATGCCGCGGATTATTTATCCCGGCGTTTCTTGAACATTTTCAACATTCGGTCGGTAATCATGAATCCGCTGATGACGTTGGTCATGGCGCTGGCTACGGCAATGACAGCAAGCGTCAAAACCAGTGTGGAGTCATGATTCGCCCCGGTCACCACAATGGCCCCTACCACGGAAATAGCGGAAATCGCGTTGGTCAGGGACATGAGCGGGGTATGCAATTGCGGTGAAACGCGGCGCACAACCTCATAGCCCAGAAACGCCGCCAATGCGAACACAAATAGATTCGATTCGAGATTTCCATTCATAACAAGTCTCCTTGCATTCGGGTTACCGCGGGCTGGAGCGCCGCGCTATGCGCGTATTCCCCATTCCTTTTGAATTGCGGAATTCACCAGCACGCCGTCTTTAAGCACCATCAATTCACGTGTTATCTGATCATCCATATTCAGAACTAACTCACCTTTTTTCACCAGATGCACCAGCAAATTTCCAATGGTATTGGCATACACCTGACTGGCGTGAAAGGCCGCAGCCGCCGGTAAATTGGTTGGTCCAAGAATCGTTACGCCATGATGCAGGACAACTTCATCCGGCCGGGTTAATTCGCAGTTGCCGCCGCGTGACGCCGCAAGATCCACCACCACCGATCCCGGAGCCATGGCTTCAATCATGGACCGCGTCAACAGAACGGGTGCCTTTCGCCCCGGAACGGCTGCCGTGCTTATCACCACGTCTGAATCCGCCACCGCACGGCCCATCAATTCCCGCTGGCGTGCCTGCTCATCGGCGGACTGTTCGGTGGCATAGCCACCGGCGGTTTGGGCATCCTTCTTTTCCAGCGGCAGTTCAACAAACTTGGCACCAAGGCTTAGAATCTGCTCTTTTACGGCCGGGCGGACATCATAGCCGCTGACCTGCGCCCCCAGCCGCCGCGCTGTGGCAATAGCTTGCAGGCCGGCCACACCGGCACCAATTACCAACACTCGGGCCCCGGTAATAGTGCCCGCCGCCGTCACCATCATGGGAAATATTTTTGGCAGGTAATGGGCCGCCAGCAGGACGGCCTTGTAACCGGCCAGCGACGCCATGGCCGAAAGTGCATCCATATTCTGGGCGCGGCTTATGCGCGGCAGAAGTTCCATGGCCAGCAGCGTGACGCCCCGGAGTGCCAACGCCTCTATCCCCGCCCGGCTGGCGTACGGATCGGCAAAGCCGATAACCAGTGCCCCCTGCCTGATCGCCGCTATATCCGCGGAATCTTGCGGATGCATGGAACCGGGCGTATGAAGCTGAACCAGAATGTCCGCGGATCCCAGCACCGCCGCGCGATCCGCGACTATTTTCACACCCTGCTGGCTGTATTGCTCGTCGGAAAATCCGGCGGCGGTACCACAGCCGGCCTGAAAATGCACCTGGAAACCGGCCTTAATAAAAAGGCTGGCTCGCTGCGGTGTGATCGCGGCACAATTTTCACCCGGCCAGGATTCCCGCACGGTTGCAACAATCATTTTCATTTCTCCAGACTTGCCCTGGCTGGGATTATGGCATGATAGCCGCGGACAGGCAAGCCAGCCCGCTTTGGCTGTATTTGGGGGTGTGCCCGTTTTTATCGGGAAGGGAAAAGCGTTGCCGCCGCAACGTAGAGCAGGAGAATTTAGAGAGTAGTGAG
>JAJZEY010000384.1 GCA_021805585.1 Planctomycetota bacterium | reverse complement strand
CTTCCGCGAGAGAGGTTCAACGATCGCCACGCCCGCGAGCAGCGGAACTGCAATCGCCCAGAACAGGGCCATGCCACCATTGCGCGGCTTGGCCGAAAGATGAACTTTTCGATCTCCGGGCTGATCCATCATTCCGAGTTTTCCGGCAAACCGGCGTGCCAGCCAGGTACCCGCCAGGCTCAGTAGAAAGGCACTGATCAGCAATCCTATGGCAACCGCCAGCATCAAAACTCCCGCTATAATTCCGGCCGCCAAATTCGGGTGCCGGTGATTGGTGCCCATTCCACCGCGGGCCAGGCAGGTCGCCCACGCGCCGCCTTCATGGCCCGGACCTTTCGCTTAGACTCCGGCACGCGCCGGTGCGGCAATGGTCCTTTGTAACTGTTGAAAATAGAACTCGCGAGCCCGCACAAAAAATTCGCTTGCCTGCGGCGTTTTATAATCGGCATAGGTCCATGGCCAGGGTGTCCACTGGTTGTTGCTCCAATGCAGGGTCACTTCGCCGTAAATACCCTCGGAAAGATAGACCCGATGGCTATGATCTTTCGTGGTCGCGAGAACCACTTTGTAGCGGGTGACGTAACCCGGATCCACATTCACCGGACGACGCACCGATTGCGTACACTGACGGCCGAGCAGTACTTCAGCCATGTTCGTTTCCAGTTTGCATTTGGCAAGCTGTTCAGGCGCAAAAAGCGTGGCAAACCGGACCCATTGTCGCAAAAGGCCCGCGCCCATCTGATCTTCATAATAATTGGTAAACGTGAACGGGATCACCGGCGAAACATCGTCGATCAGGCCATACCACTGCGATAGCTCCTTGCGGGCGGCAGTCAGCGCGTCTTCGGAAGAGGCGAGCAATCCCGCAAAACGCAGGACCGGCAGCGGAGGATTGGGAACAGCCATGAAAACTCCAAGTCATCAGGTCCAGGCTACGCGAAGCATTCCAACCGGACGGCGAATCGCCCCGCGGCTTAACCCGTTTATACGCCATGCCTTTTTATACACCATGCCTTGGCCGTGGCATTTGCAGGCTGCGGCATATTCCGGTTCCAAAATACCGGCTGACCAGCCGAAACAGCCGGCACGTATAAACGCAAAATTACCCGCCCCAGAACGCGCAGGCAAGTAAAACGCACGGCCCGCTGGATCAGGTTGTGCCCGCTTGTATCGGAAACCTGAAAAACAGACAGCCGTTTGGGCGGCCGCGGCCATGGGATATCGGATGTATTGCAGCGCTTCTTGCCGGCAAACGGGCCGCTGCATTTATGCTCAATAAAGCGTTGCACGCCCCGTTGGATCAATCCCGATAAAAGCGCGCCCGCCGTTTCCTTAATGCCTTTGAATATCAATTGTCCATCCGGCATTTGCGGGCGGGGGCCGCACATGAAAATCGTGGTGCATCGCGCCATTTACGTTTACTTTGGTCAGCACGGCGAGGGTCGGGGTGGAATCGGGATCAATGCGCAAAATCCTAACCGGCAGATCCAATTTCGGGTCAATCCAAAGTTCCAGTCGCTTAAACGTAAACGCTTTGGCATCTATTGGAACCAGTTTCAGATGAATCAGCCCCGCGTCCGCTTTCACCGCCGGCACAAGCGATACGGTAAAGTTTTTTTCAACCGCAGCCGGACTTTGACCTATCGGAATTGGAATTGGGCCCTGGCCAAGTTTCAGCGGATCATAATGCAATCCCGGCGGGGCGACCTGAACTTTGCGATAAATTTTTGCCGCGCCGTCGCGGTCAATCAGCCAGCGGCCGTCAAATACAATATCGTGATTCGCATGCCGACGGGCGATTGCGCCGTCCACCACCAGCACATTAAAGCGAATATCAAAACGGGTGCGGCCTTTGAGTGTCTGATACCAGATTCTTCCAATGTTGATATCTTTTTCATCTGTTCGCAAATGGTGCACGCTCATGCGGATATCCGCGGAAAAGTTATGCAACGATTGCCCGCGTTCGTCCAGCCTTCTGAGCCATTTATAGACCGCGGGCGGAACAGGGGCCATGACCGTTGCGGGCGCAGCCGAACGGGTGGCCGCCGCGGGAGTCGCTTTCGCCCAAATGCTTTGCTTGCTCAATGCCGCACAGCAAAGCAGTATGGCGGCAAGCAACGGTACAGCCGCACGGTGCCGATTTGCGCCATTAGACTGCTTGTTTTCGGTCAACATTTTATACTCCGTTCCATTCCGCACGCCGATTGGTCCGGTGCCCGAAATCGCCCGGGCGATTCAATGAGTTCAACAATATGTTCCAACTTGGAAACATGAAACGTTGCCTGATGTGCGAAGGGCGGCGGCGCTTGCGGCTGGTCAAGAAGCAGAACGCTTTCCACGCCCGCGCCCGCGGCCGCCTGAAGGTCAAAAATATAATCGCCAACCATCAGTGTTTCCGCCGGCTTGGCTTTAAGCTTTCGCAGAATCATGCCGATGCTTTCCGGATGCGGCTTGAAGGGCGGTTGATCGCGGGAAACAGCCAGGTCAAATTCAAGCCCGCAGCGGGCCACGATTCGATTCATGCTTTTGCCGCTGTTGCGGGTCAATAACGCGCAGCGTATATTTCTTTGCCGAAGGTGACAAAGCATATCACGTGCGCCCGCGCGAAGTGTGGACGTTTCCGCCGCCATATTTTCATGGCGCTCCAGCGCTGCGCTGGCCAGCCGGCGTTGCGGCTGGGGCAATGTGTCAATCCATTCCAAAATCGGGATGCGTTCGGTCAGGCCCAGTTCCAGTCGCAAAGATTCAAAATCCAGAGCATCGTGGGTGAGCGTGCCATCCATATCAAAAATTACGAGGTTGTAAGGCATTGAGCCGACTCCAATCACAACAAGTTGAATTATAGCCGAAACTTTCTGGCGGGGCCTGTGGCCGGATAGCCTGCGATCTTAACGGGTTTGCCGATTTTTCCGGCCCAAGTGCTCGGACATGCCTGCTTAACATCCAACCTACAAACCTGCCGCCTGAAAATTTAGCGCATCCGCAGCTGCGCCGAGAACAGGTGAGCGGCGACAGTAGTAGATCGCAAGGGAGGGTGGGCACCATGCGTCCCCTTAGATGGGTAGGAACCGGGCTTGAATTGGTGGGCAGGCGAGACTCGGCGTTGGGCGTTTGGTGGACATTTGTTCGTGTCCTGCCTCAACGGCAGGCGGGATGGCTGGCCCCAGTTGATTTAGGATGCCGACGTTACTTGGTGTCGCTTGAAGATGGCCTTTCTGAGTCGATTTCCACAGGCCTGTCAATGGCTTCTGCCGATGCGTGGCTTCTTCTGTTCAATGGCTTCTGTGGTGCTTATCCATTAACTCCCGTCCAAGAGACGGTCATGAACTTTGGCCGGGCCGTTCGTCAACTGGTTTGCCAATTGGGTGCAAGAAGGTATGATTTTGCCAAGTGTCTTGGCGGCGCTCCAATGCAGAGCGCGGGCTGATGTTTCGTCAGCCGGGCCTTCATGGCTCTGTTTCCAGAATCTGCGACACCGGTCGCACCGGTGTGCAAGACACAGGGGCCGGGCGTTAAAACCCGGGCCCTTTTCTTTTACTATTCATTGTCTTGGAATTTAACGTTGATCCACACGAGGTGTTCCGATGGGCTTTTTTGCAAAGCTGCTGGGTGGGAACAAAACGCCGGACGGGAGGCTGCCTCTCGGCGAACTGGTCCGACGGCTGAAAACGGACGAATCGGCTTTGGCCGCTCTGCGGGTTCACTATTCCCCAATGCAGATTCCTAAACGGTCTGGTGGCCTGCGGCAACTGCACGTGCCGGACAAGGCTCTGGCGGACCTTCAGCGGACGATTCTTCACCGGCTTCTGGCAAAGCTGCCGGTTCATCCGGCGGCGACCGCGTTCGGCAAGGGTAAATCCGTGGTGACCAACGCCGGCCCGCATTGTCGGAAACCTTTGATTATCAAGCTGGATGTGATGGACTTTTTTGGCACCACAACTGCGGCGCGAGTGGAGGACTATTTTCGCACCATCGGCTGGAACCGTCAGGCGGCAAAACGATTGACCGAGCTGACGACTCTCAATGGTGGATTACCGCAAGGTGCCCCGACCAGTCCGGCTTTAAGCAATCTCGTCAATTACCAGATGGATGTACGAATGGCGGCATTAGCACAAAAGGCCGGTGCGGCTTATACACGCTATGCCGATGATATCACATTCTCATTTGGGGAATCGGCCACCCGCCAGATGGCTGCACTGGTTATTTTTCGCGCCAGAAAGACACTTATGGACTTTGGCTATCGGATGCATCGTGGCCGCAAACTGCGAATGGTCAGATCGCATCAGCAGCAAATTGTAACCGGCCTGGTGGTGAATCAAAAACCGAATCTGTCACGAAAAACGCGACGCTGGTTGCGCGCCGTGGAACATCACGTGGCCAAGGGAAAAGAGGCCACGCTTACGCCGCAGCAGCTCGCGGGCTGGCAAGCCTTGCGGAAGATGATTCATCAGCAAACGACCGCCGGCAAATAACCGCCCCGGTGGATTGTGACCCGCAAACTGCACGGGCAAAGCGGCTCCTGCGGTTTTGCCTGCGCAGCATGTTCCTGGATTGACGGGTTCTGCACATTTTTGTCAGGTATTGGCCGGGACGGCGACTACCATAATGAACCGGCAGCACTGGAATGGGCCGCCACTGAACCGGTATGCGGAAAGTTGAGCCTATGATGGTGGTATGTGCATAGCCGCACCGGATACTTCCACCAGCGGACGCAGTGACGCATGAATTCCCGATTCGCGGCAAGCGCAAACAGATTGGTCGGCGGCCAATAGAAGGGCCAAATATGGCGGCATTCGCCGTAACACATTTTGGAATTCTGGAAAATCATTTTGTGTTAAATAACACGGAATGGGTCATTACCGGCACAGACGGATGGGATTGATGACAAGAAAAAGGCGATTGCTGATCATACGGATTTTGGTAGCGCTGGGCGTTCTGGCGATTGCGTCGCGGTTGATTATTCATATCCTTCGCGCCGGAGTACCAGCGGTTTCCCGGCCGCCCGCGTGGCGGCTGATTCATGCCGATTCGCCTTATTTGCGGGAACATGCCGAAGACCTGGTTCGCTGGCGGCCATGGGGCAAAGCGGCGTTTGCGGCCGCGCGGAAACTTAACAAACCGATTTTTCTGACAGTCGGCTATGCGGCGTGCCACTGGTGCGATGTTATGGACCGTCAGTCATTTTGCAATCCACAGATTGCCGCCCTGATCAACCGGTATTTTATTCCGGTGATCGTGGATTCCGAGCAGCGTCCGGATATCAATCATCAGATGATGGCCTTTATCGAAATATCCACCGGTTCTGGCGGCTGGCCATTGAATGTGTTGCTTACGCCACATGGCCGCCCGTTCGCGGGTGGGACCTATTTTCCGGCAAAGACGGCATTTGGCATTACCGGCCTGTCCACTTTTCTGCCAAAAGTACACAGGCTGTGGTTGCATCACCATGGCCAATTAACCGCATTTGCCCGGCGCGTTGAGCTTATTCTAAAATCCATGCGGCGGACGTCTATCCGCAAAAGCGGCAAGCAAAACGTTTCGACTATGGGTGCAACAGCGCTGCATATTTTAACATCTGACTTTGATTTCCGAGAGGGCGGATTCGGCAAAGGTCCCAAATTCCCGCAATGCCCATCGCTTGATTTTTTGCTGAACATATACCATCGGACCGCCAACCGCATGGCGCTGCGCATGGTAACCCAAACGCTGACGGCCATGGACCGTGGCGGAATTCATGATCAGTTGGGCGGCGGCTTTTTTCGCTACGCAGTTGACCGGACGTGGCGCGTGCCGCACTACGAGAAAATGCTCCAGGATCAGGCACAGTTAACGGAAACCTGTCTGGCGGCCTGGCGGATGACCCATAATCCCCGCTGGGCGGAGTTGGCAAACAGCACGCTGGGCTTTGCACTGGACAACATGCAAGCGGCCGGCGGCGGATTTTATACAGCGGTAAGTGCGGACAGTCGGCCCGGCAACGGAAGCGGATTGGAAAAAGAGGGAGCTTATTACGTTTGGACCTTCGGTCAGATTCGTCATGTTCTGGGGCACAATGCGGCTGATTTTTGCCTGCGGTATGGCGTTGCGCCCGCCAAGCCGGGAAAGCCGGATTGTGAACGGCCGCTGCACATTGTCATGGCGGCAGCGGCGATTGCCGCCGAATACCATCAGCCGTTGGCGGAAGTTTTGCGAACGCTCCATCGGGATCGGCAACTGCTGCTTGCGGCCCGAAGGCGGCGTCCGCATCCTTCAGTGGACAATAAATTGATTACCAGCTGGAACGCACAAATGATTCAGGCCCTGGCGGTGGCAGGTTGCGCGCTTGGCAAGCCACGCTACACCCATGCCGCGGAAAAGGCGGCCGGCTATATTCAGGATCATTTATACAATGCCGACGAAGGCCTATTGTTTCGCAATTGGGACGGCGGGCGTGCCTCGATTCCCGGCATGCTTTCGGATTATGCCGATACCATTTCCGCGATGCTTGCGCTTTATCAGACCACGCTGCACCAGCGATGGTACAAGTTTGCCATTCAATTGCAGCGCGACCAGGACAAATGGTTTTATGATTCGCGGACAGGCGGTTATTTTACCACGCCTTCGACCGACAAGACTGTATCCCACCGTTGGAAAAACCATTCGGACGGGACCACGCCTTCGGGCAATTCGGTGGCGGTGAGCAACCTGCGCATTCTGGCGGCGATGGCACGTACCGGACAATTGCGGCATGAATTGCGGCAAACCACCGCATTTTATACCGCCATGTTGACCGACCAGCCGGATGCCATGCCCGCCATGCTGACCGCCCTGACGAACGCCCGCAGGCCGGTCGGGGAAATTGTGATTGCCGGTCGCACGGATTCCCCGGGTGTCGGGCAAATGCTGCGGGCGGTGTGGCGAAGGTACCACCCGAATGACATTGTGGTCGGATCCATAGTCGGGGAAGGGCGGCAATATTTAATTGCATGTCAGCCGCGGCTTGCCTTCATGAAAATGGTCGGCAACCGGGCCACGGCTTATGTGTGCCGGAATTTTGCATGTCAGGCCCCCACCACCTCGGTGGCCGAGTTGCGGAAACTGTTAAGCGGCGTGCGCCGCTAATCACTGAATGCCGACATGGCGTACGGGCCGCAGGTCCAGAAACCTCAACGGTTTGCGGGAATAGCGGCCGGCCCGCAGGCGGGCGATTTCCGCCGCGCTGCACGGCTTTATATCGGGCGCCAATTTTAAACTGGCGGCTGCCGCGTGCCGAAGCCGACGGCACGTTTCCGGAATCGCATTTGCAGCAACATTCAATTGTATATATATTATCATGTCATCGCTTAAATCGTGCCGGCATCGCACCACCAGAATATAATCCTGAATTTCGGGCGCTGAATTCAACAGATCCGCAATCGCGGCGAACCAAATGGTGGTTCCGCGAACTTTTAACATCTGGGCCTGACGACCAAGAATCGGGCCGAGCCGCGGCGTGGTGCGGCCGCAGGGACACGGATCGGTA
>JAJZEY010000473.1 GCA_021805585.1 Planctomycetota bacterium | reverse complement strand
ATTGCGCGGATAGGAGTGACGAACCGTGGTTGCCAAACCTATTTTTGAAGATTTAAGCTGGGAGATCGGAAGGTCACCGGCGCGGCTATTGAGGTGCTTCACGTGCTTTAATCTGGGCTGGACGAAAAACTTTATGAAGGAGCGTTAGTCTTAGCGCTTGAGTCACGGGGGCCTGCCATTTGTTATCAGAAGCGCCTCCGGGTCACCTGTTGGAGCGCTTCGCGTGAATCCGCGGGTGACCGAACGGTTTATGGCCTTAATGTCATTCACCGCACGCCTCCAATCGGAGCCCTGCCCGTAAATTAAGAAGGAACGGCCCACTACTTTCCTAATTATCGTGTCACTTCCGGCGACCACGAAGCGGGCGAGACGCCCGCCCCCCAGTCTTTTTGGGGGTCAGCCGTTTCGCCCGACAAATGGAACTCCCACGATTTTGGCCTGCTGATGACAATGGCCGGCCAGGACGCCCGAGAGACGCGGCATACTTGCTGAATCGTAGCGCAGCTTTGAGACCTTTCCGATAGAAGCGGGCACACCCAAGGCACCCCGCGCCGGGGCGGTTCTTTCGCAAAGGCCGCCGACAGGCTATCTTAAAGTTTATGGATAGTGTGGTTTATTTGAGGATTTCATGGCGGTCATAAAAATCGGTTCAGTTAATTGGAATGCCGGACATGATTTTCTGCTGATTGCCGGGCCATGCGTCATTGAAAGCCTGTCGGTCTGTCTGACCATCGGCGAAAAGGCGGCCGCGGTTTGCGCGCGGCATAAAATTCCCTACATTTTCAAAGCCAGTTTCGACAAGGCCAATCGGTCCAGCAAGTCGAGTTTTCGCGGCCACGGCATGGATGAAGGCCTGCGTGTGCTGGAACAAATCCGCGAAAAACTGGGCGTACCGGTTACCACCGATGTACACGAGAGCGCGCAGGCGGCAACCGTTGGAAACGCGGTGGATCTGTTGCAGATTCCCGCGTTTTTGTGTCGGCAAACCGACCTGCTGGTTTCCTGCGGCCAAACCGGCAAACCGGTGAATGTGAAAAAGGGCCAGTTCATGGCCCCATGGGAAATGGGCAACGCGGTGGAAAAAGTTCATTCCACCGGTAATCCGGGTGTGATATTAACGGAACGCGGCACTTTTTTTGGCTATAACCGACTGGTCAATGACATGACGGGCATACCCCAAATGCAGGCACTGGGCGCACCGGTTCTTATGGATGCCACCCATTCCACGCAACTGCCCGGCGGCTTAGGAACCGCCACGGGCGGACAGCGCCAATTTGTCGGTCTGCTGGCCGGTGCGGCAACCGCAGCCGGTGCCGATGGGTTGTTTGTGGAAGTGCACCCCGAACCGGAAAAAAGCCCCTCGGACGCCGCCACCATTCTGGCACTGGATCAATTGGAAAGTCTGGTAAAAAAATGTCTGGCTATTCGGGCCGCCGTTACCGGACAATACCCGATAGCATGATTGCGCCACGGGCTGGCGGCGCGGGCCGTCCGCGCGGGCGGATGTATGAATTTACAACCACCAGCGGATGGTATAGGCAAGAAAATCAACGATTCGCTGCCAGGTGGAACGGTGGGCAAGATATTCCGCGGTAATCCGGCGACTGTGGCGCATTTCATAACCGCAAATCCGGCGGACGGCGTGCGCGAAATTCCGCGAACGGATCACCGCCAGAAATTCCAGATTAATCCAGAGGCTGCGCGGGTCCATATTGGACGACCCGATCACGGACCACTGGCGGTCCACCACCAGCAGTTTGGTGTGCATGACCCGATTGTCGCGTTCAAAAAGACGAATGCCGGACCGCAGGAGTCTTTTGTAAAGATGCCGCGAGGCATATTGCGCGATCAGAACATCGGTTCTTGCCGGCAAAATAATGCTCATCCGAACGCCGCGCCGCCGCGCGGCCAGCAGTTGCCCCATGACCCTGCCCACCGGAATAAAATAGGCCATTGCGATCACAATATTCTTCCGGGAACGCCGCAATACATGGCGGTAGACACGTGGACCGCGGCTGAATTTCAGCCCCGGACCGCTGTCAAAAAAATGAATGGAATCGTCGCCCTCCGCAAGTTTGACCCGGCGGTAACGCTTCGGCCGGCGGGACAAACGCTCGCGCTTGGCGTGCCTCCAGGAACGTTCGAAGCTTTGGGCTACCTCGGCTTGCTGCGGCCCGACCAGCCGGATATGCAAATCGCGCCAGCCAGTGGTCGGGGCCTGCTGTTCATCGACATTCAGAAAGCGCAAATCGCGGCCATGGTCCACGATATTCATGCCGCCGAAGTAGGCGAACCGGTCATCGATAATCAGCAGTTTGCGGTGGTCACGCCGGTTAAAAATGGTGAAAAAGGAGAATCGCCGCAATGCTTCCCATACACTGTGATAGGCGTGCACTTTCACGCCGGCGGCGGCTAATCCGGCAAAAAATTCCGTTCCGGTACGCTGGCTGCCCACGGCATCAAACAGCAGACGAACATCCAGCCCGTCGCGGGCTCGCTGCATAAGGGCTTCGGCAATGGTGCGGCCGCTCTGGTCATTGGCGAAAATATAGGTTTCCAGCCAAATGCAATGCCGGGCGGAATGAATATCCGCGAGCATGGCGGTAAACAGCCTTGGCGCTTCGGTAAATAGTGTCAATGCGTGACCGGCAACTTGCACGGTGGTGCCATCGGAATTGTCGATTCCCGGCGGCGCGTGAAGTGGTTCAGGTATTTGGGCATCCATTGGTTAACACCATTCGCCCACACGTCGGCTCGCGTGAATCAGCGTGCGCAGTCCACCGGCTTGTGTACACTGGCCGGAACCAGACAAATGAATTTAAAATCCGCATCGGATCGATTTTGAAACTGATGCATTTCATTGGCGGGCACAAACACCACGTCGCCCGGGTGCAGTGCGGTTTCCCCGCCGGGACCAATGGCCACGCCTCGCCCGGCAAGCACCAGAACTTCATGTTCGTAATCATGCTGATGATGGGGCGTATGGCCGCCCGGTGCGACCGTGAATTTTCGCATGGCGAAATTCGGGCAGTTTTCCGCCGGTCCCAGCAGCATTTGCATCCGCACATTGGCCGCACCGGCCATGGTGACCGGGGCGGAATCTATTTGCGAATCCGTCTTAACAATCATGTGGATACCTTCTAATAATGGCGGCCCGCACCAGGGGTCTATTGGGGCGTGCCGCTATCCATATCATACACCCACGCGGCGGAGGCCGGGGCATATTCCTGAATTTCACCGGGCGTGAAAAACCGTTTGATTTCCGCGGCCGCGGCTTCCGGAGAATCACTGCCATGAATCAGATTAAAGCTGCTGGAAAGCCCGAAATCGCCGCGAATGGTTCCCGGTTCGGCCTTAAACCCGAATGTGGCCCCCATCAATTTTCGGGATACGTCAATTGCATTATTCCCCTGAAGCACCAGCAGCACGACCGGCCCGCTGGTCATGAATTTCACCAGCGAAGGATAAAACGGCCTGGCCTGATGCACGGCATAATGATCGGCGGCCAGCGCTGGCGTAAGGCGCGTCAGCTTCATGGCTACAATTTGCAGGCCCTTGGCTTCCAGCCGTGAAATAATGGTTCCCACAAGACCTCGGCCCACCGCATCGGGCTTGAGGATAATGAGCGTTTGTTGCATTTTTTTCTCCGCTGCAAAACTTGGTTACGCCGGCGGTCGCCGACCTTTACAGTCCCTGATTTTACGCGAAAAATGCCCTTGCGAAAAGCGGAAGCCGCCGGGCTTTGGCCAAAGCGCCGGTACCCCCCCGCCGTTTACGCCCGTACGCGCCACATTGAAAGGTGAAGACACTATCCGATCAATCGCCCCTCCCGGCCTGCAAATATCGGTCTAAAAGCTGAATACTGAAACGTCAAAACCGAAGGCTGAAGTCTTAAGTTTGATCTGAAATCCCAGGTTTGAAATGTGCATTCGACTTCGCATTCTTTCAAACACAAATCAGGGAATCGAACTATCCACACTGCTGTTGGTCAAATGCACACCCTTCATCAGTTTCCGCCAGTCCACAACCGGCAGAATTCGCGTCATGTGCGCGGCGGCCTGTTGAATGGCCGGGGTCACCTGCAAATGCACCGCTTTGACATAAATAATTCCACCGAGCCTTTCGCCCAGCTTTCCTTCGATGCGTTTGTACATCAGCAGATTGTAACGGTGGTGCGCTGTGCGGACATACAGTGGCGCAATGAGTGTTCCAGTGAAGGTCTTCCCATTTAACATGGTGAAACGGTACGCAAAACTGATCCGGGGCTTGGTCAAGCCGGAATACACTTTTATATCGCTGCCCTCCTGCTGCCAGCGCCACTGGCGAATCAGATGGGCGCGAATAATTTTGACATGGATCGACTTGATCAGGCGAATATCCATATCGCGGTATTGTTTAATAGGATCCAGCCAGACACGGAATGGCGTGCGCAGCGTCGTCCAGATTTTTCCGGTCAGAACGCGGCCATCACTTAATTCCACCGTTCCCCGGCGAACGCCCAAGGCCAGCCCCTGGTGCGCATGGGCAAACGGATTGGCCTGGGCCGGCGCGAATTTTGTGCCGGGGGACTTGGCGTTTTGTGCATTGTTGAGCAGCGAGTTCAGGCTTTGGCCGTTGACCGCATTGCAAACCAGAACACCGTACAGCACAAGCAGGCAGCCACCGAGCCACGTGGTGCTGCGCCCCGCCGCAGCGGGGCGGACCGCCCATCGTGGCAGCCGAGCGGGTTTCCCGTTACACTTGAATCTGTACATCATGGAATCCATTATGCCCGCTCCCACCGGCCTAATTCAACAGCTCGACCAGTTTCTGCATAAAAATTCTCTGCTTGCGCCGCAAAGCCGTATTTTAGTGGCCTGTTCGGGCGGGGCGGATTCCATGGCGCTTCTACATTTGCTTTATGGCGTCAATCAGTCCAGGTTCTGGAAATGGAAGCTCATAGTTGGTCACGTGAATCATGGGTTGCGGGGACGCGAAAGCCGCTCGGATGAGGCCCTCGTGCGCCGAACCGCCAAAGGCCTGGGCCTGCCGCTGGAGCTGCGACGGCTAAAATGGCCGGTCCGCCGGGGCACACTTTCAGGGAGACAACCGCAAATAAGTGAAAATACCGCCCGCGTGGCACGTCTTGCCGCACTGCAAGCCATGGCGCGGAAACGCCGGTGCACTCTTGTGGCTATGGCCCACCACGCGGATGACCAGGCGGAAACCGTCCTTTTGCGTCTGATGCGCGGGGCGGGCAGCGGCGGTCTGGCCGGGATTCGGCCGCGTCGTCGGCTTGGAAATCTTGAATTGGTCCGTCCACTGCTTGGCTGGCCGCGCGCCGCCTTACGGCACTGGCTGCAAAGCCGCGGCTATTCGTGGCGGGAAGACCAAAGCAATCAAAATGTGCGGTTTTTGCGCAATCGCATTCGCGTAGAGCTTCTTCCCCTGCTGGAGAGTTATCAGCCCGGTATTCGTAAAGTACTGGTGAACATGGCCGCCCGCCAGCGCGGCACACATCGCCTGCTGGTGCGGCACAGCCGCCACCTGTTACGGCGGTCCCTGCTGCGGAAAGGATCGCGTGGATGGGACCTTGACGCCGACCGACTGCTTGCGGCATCTCCGATTGTCGCGGCCATGGCCTTGCGGCAGGGAATTGCCGTTCTGGGTGGCAAAAAAGATCGCATTTCCGGCACCATCCTGACCGAATTGCTGAACCAGATGCGCCAATCGCCGCACGCGGTTCGTCAACAATTTTCCGGTCCTGTGAACATAGAATCGCGCCGCGGAGTGGTGCGCATTTCCCGCGGCGAACAAACCGCCCCACACCGGCGGCAATCCGCTAAGCCGGCGGCAGCCCGGCAATTAAAGGCCGGCGCGAAGCTTGGTAAAAAGCCGCAGCCCGGGCCCGCGGCGGTTCGCGGCACAACCCGAAAGGCCATGGCATGACAAACAGGCTCTCGCGAATGTGGCAAGCGTTCGACATGCGCTGCACGCACGGCAAATTTGCTATTTGGGCGCTGGCAATTATTTTTTTTACAGGCTTGGGTCTGCGGGCGGCATTGGCCTGGCTGCATCCCATGATGCTGCCTGATTCTGTTGACTACCTGGCCCTGGCCCATCGCATTCTGCATGGCCAAAGTTACCGTGTCACCGGAATGTATGCCAAACGCATGCCCGGCTATCCGGTTTTTCTGGCGGCGGTCGGCCTGGCGGGCGGATTGAATCTGCATCTTATCTTGCTTATTCAGGCGGTTTTCGGAGCACTGGTATCGCTGGTGGTATTCGCCATCAGTCGGCCGATGGGGACAGCCGTTGGACTTCTGGCGGCGCTGTTCACCGCCGTGGATCCGCTGTGTGTCGGCTTTTCCGCCGCCATCCTGACGGAAATACCTTTCATGCTGCTGTTTGTTCTGTCGCTTTGGCTGCTGATTCAATTGCTAAGCCGGCCTGCCAGCGCGTGGCGATGGCTATTGTTTTCGATTTGTTTTGCCACAGGCGTCTATGTTCGCGCGGAAGCGGCCCTGAGCATTTTTCCGTTGCTGGGCTGGATCATCTGGATACATCGGCGTTCACCGCAGTTGCGCCATGCGGTGGGCGGAGCGATGGCATCCATGGCGATTGTGACCCTGATTCTGCTGCCCTGGTGGATCCGGAACTATCACCTTTTTCATCAGGATTTTTTCCGCTTCACCACCCTTCAGGGAATCAGCCTTTACGAATCGGTTTACAGCGGTGCCACCGGAGGACCGCGGCAGTCGGACATTGTGCGGCCGCCCGCGATTCAGAATCTTCCCGAAGGTCAGCGGGATACCGCCTGGACGCGCCGCGCGTTTGCGGATGTATTTGATCATCCGCTTCGCATGGTCCGGCTGGCCTTCGTAAAAATCGGCCGCACCTGGTCGCCCTGGTTGCATGCCCGCGGCTATTCACGACCCTGGCTCAACGCGCTATTGTGCGTCTGGTACGTGCCGATATTTCTTCTGGCGCTGGCCGGCCTGCCGGTTTTGGGGACTTGGCGCGGCCCGGCGGGAATTCTTTTGATCGGCATTTTGTATTTTACGGCCATGCACGCGATTTTTTTAGGCTCCGTGCGCTACCGCGTGCCGGTCATGCCGCTGGTGTTTATATTCGCCGCCACCGCGCCGGCTATCTGGCTGGGCCACAAATCATCGCTTCCACCCGCCGCCAACCATCCGGACCATTCGGCGACGACATCCATTTAAAATGGCCGCATATTTTTAAATATCATGATTGTTCGCCGTCCCCGGCGTGTGAAAGGTCCGCTGTGTTACAGCTCCGGCAAAGAGGTATCCATAGGCAATTCCAGGCGGAAGTTGGTACCACGGCCCGGTTCGCTGGTGACATGCACATGCCCCTGATGTTCTTCAATAATTCGGCGGGTGGTGGCCAGGCCCAGACCGGTGCCCCCCTTTTTTGTGGTAAAATAGGCTTCAAACAGATGCGGCATAACCTGCGGACTGATACCCACTCCGGTATCGGAAATATCCACAAACACACTGGCACTATCCACATGGGTGCGGATAATCAGATCCCCGCCACCGGGCATCGCCTGAAGCGCATTGAGCAGCAG
>JAJZEY010000531.1 GCA_021805585.1 Planctomycetota bacterium | reverse complement strand
CGATTGCGATTTACCTGCTTCCGCCCGCCGACGCTTGGCGGAGGGCACGAAAGCTTTGGTACGTTTTTCCCGGCTATATTCCTCGGCCGCCCTGTGCTGCTGGCACTTCCAACTTTACCGATCTGGACGGTGGGATAAATTCTTTCGGCAGTCTGCTGTCCCAGCCGGGCATAAACGTGCCATTGCGGTAAAATAAGCCCATGCGAATTACCCTGGTTCATGCCGGCGCGTTGGGAGACACAGTCCTGCTTGCGCCATTGTTGCGAAGCCTTCAGGCGCGGTGGCCGGAGTGCCGCCGCACGGTGGTCATGCGGACGGATTTCGGTCGGATGCTGGTACGGATGAAACTTGCCGAGGCATGGGCGGACGGTGATTCTGGTGATCACGCTCGCTGGTTTGCCAGGCCTGAACCAGGCAGCGCAAAGGGGAATATGGCCCCTATTCCGGAATGGGCCAATTGCGATCTGCTGGTCAGCGCTGTCGGAAACGGGGAGGATAATTGGTCCATAAACGCCCGGCAAGCGTCCACTGCCCAAATCTATTTTTTTCAACCCCGGCCGCCACCGGAATTCGCCTGCAGCGTTCCGGAATTTCATCGGCGGCAACTGCCGGCATTGCACCTTCCGCCAGCAACCGTTCCACCCACACGTCGAAATGGCACCGGTCCAATCATTCTGGCTCCCGGTGCGGGCAGCCGACACAAATGCCTTCCGATAACGCATTTTATCGCCTTAGCGCGACAGGTTTGCGATTCTGGTCGCCGAGCGGCTTTTATGCTTGGGCCGGTGGAGATGGAAAAATTTTCATCGGCTGAAATCGCCCGCCTGAAGGCCGATCTGATAATTTATAAATGCGAAACAATCGATCATTTGCTTGACATCTTTGAATCCGCAGCAGGTTTTATAGGCAATGACAGCGGCCTGGGCCATGTTTCCGCAGCTTTGGGCTTGCCAACCCTGACCCTTTTTTCGGCGGGCGATCCGCGGCAATGGTCCCCAATTGGTCCGCAGGTTCGCGTGGTGGCCGCGCCGACGGCCAATGGCCTGCTTCTGGCGGCGGAAAATCAGCTCCCGTGGCTACTCGCAGAGGGGCAACCAGCGTAACATAACATCAGACGGCCGGAGATTTTTCGGGCGGATGATGCGGACAGGAAATGCGATTTGCCTTTCCGTATCTATCGGCACACGCAAAATCGCCGCGCCAGCCACACTCCAGCGGCACGGAATGCCTTCAAGGGTGTGGTGCCAAACGCGACGCGAACCGGCGGCGGAATTCAAAAGAGGATGCATATGCAATCATTCGGCCAGAAACGAAAAAACAAAGGGTTCACCCTTATTGAAATGCTGGTGGTGATTCTGATCATCTTTATTTTAATCGGCATCGCGCTGGCTGTGGGCATGCAGGTGCAGGCGAATTCCCAGATTCGATTAACCAAAATGGAACTGCACAATTTGAAGTCTGCTTTGAACTGGTATCATCATAAAACGGGCGTTTATCCGGACAACATGGCGGATTTTCTGGCGGACTATCAGCTCATGCACGCGTATCAGATTGCCGGTTCTAAATGGCAAATCCACTCCAATGTGCTTTCCCAGTTGCCCGCACAAAATGTGGTTACCAGCTCCTTCTCCGCGCCGGGTGGAACCAGCCAACTGACCGGCGTATGCGAAGTTCTGGACGGGTTCGGCAATCCGATTCAATATTGCCCGCCGCCAACACCTCCTCCGCCTCCTCCCGGAAGCGGGCAGCTATGGCCTGTCAGCGGCGTAACATTCTATAAATTCGCTACGCCTGTCAACGCCGTATTCGTACTCACCACTGGCACCGCCAACGGCACAGCGTTTACATTACCTCCCGCGATTTCCAACGGCCATGGAGCCTTCTTCTACAGCTTGGGAACACAATACAATACCAGTGGAACCTACAGCGCACCGTTAACAACTTCCGACTATATGTACAGCTACGCGCCATAAGCAGGACAGATTGGATCACTCGGCAACACCGCGTGGACATCTTCCGGTTGCCCCGGCAAACGCCCTGTAGAAGCCGCAATGTCAGGTTTAACAGAGCATCTGCGGCATATAACCGCGCAACCAGCCCTAAATAGCCGCATTTGTTATTATGGGCCGCTTTTCTCCAATAAAATATCCAGAATTTCCTAGGTTTTGCTTAAGTTTGATATACAATACATTCAGAGCGAGGAAACAGTCCCGAGGCTTAGCGCACGGGACGGTTAGGTTTACGGGAGAGGTTTATGAGCATGTCCAAACTGGTTGCAAAGCTGCGTCCAAATATACAGGTCCGTTCCAGCGATACGCCGATCCTTATCGCCGGATTGTTTGTCCTGGTCGGAATGGTCTGCTGGATTCACAACAAAGACGCCAATGCCCGCGCCCTGACCATTACGCGCATCAATTTATTCACGCTGCAAGGCTGCCTGCGGCAATATGAGTCCGCCGGTCTGCCCGCGCCGGCCATTGTTGCGGGCAAGCCGGCGATTTACGGTTTTCTGGCTAACTATCAGCAGGCGTTTTCCCATCGCAACCGTAAGGGGCAGTGGCGTTGCAGTTCCGACCCAATGTCTTACCTGCAAAAATCCACGTTGGTAAAAGGCTGGATCCCCATGCCACAAGGCGGTCGTTTATGGGGAGTGGTGATGGTAAAAGATGGTTTTGGCCATCCGATTCGTTACCTGCACAGCACAAAATTAACCTGGCGAGCACCCTGTTTTGCGGCAAAACTGCCTGCGGTTGCCGGCCGGGTGGTGACGCTTTATTCGGTTCGCTGAAAATGAATCAGCGTTGTTTGACGCGGGCCTGAGCCCGTTTTGTACCAGCCCATAAAAGTGCCGGACCGCATCGGTAGGGTTCGCAAATCGGTCCGGCGCTTCAGGGCGGTAAAATTGCCCTTTTTCGGGTCTCATGTGGGTCCTATTCCAAGTTTCGAGAAATTTCCCCGTCTGGGCTATAATATTCGCCGGAAGTTGAGTTTCCTCGGCCTTTGACAAGGAAGGTTTTTAATCGTGACCCATTCGCTTCAACCCAAATCACCCAATCGCACAGTTGAAACCAGCCAGAATTCCCGCATGTTAAACCCGGAAAGTTATTTCCCGCGGCGGCATATCGGACCGTCGGAAGCGGATGTCGCCGAAATGCTGGCCCTGCTTGGCGCGGCCTCATTGGATGAACTCTCCGCGCGCACCGTGCCCGCGGCTATTGCCGCCAAAGAACTTCCCGATATTCCCGCCGCCGTGGATGAGCATGCCATGCTGCATCAGCTTTCCATGATGGGCTCGCGCAATCGTCCTATGCGTTCGTTTATCGGCATGGGTTACCATGGCTGCATTACAGCGCCGGTGATTCGGCGGAATATTCTGGAAAATCCGGGATGGTACACCCAATACACCCCCTATCAGGCGGAAATTGCCCAAGGGCGGCTGGAAGCCTTGCTGAATTTTCAAACCATGGTCGCGGACCTGACCGCGCTGCCCATGGCCAACGCCTCTCTTCTGGATGAATCCACCGCCGCCGCGGAAGCTATGAGCATGTGCCGCTCGCTGACCGACTCGACGAAAACCACATTCTTTATTTCCGACTCTTGCCACCCCCAGACCATAGCCGTGGTTCAACAGCGAGCCGCGGGACTGGGAATTACTTGCAGTGTGGGAAACGCACAGACCGCGCTTGGCCCGGGCGACAATTGTTTTGGCATATTGCTTCAATACCCCACCACCCGCGGCACTATTATCAATTATGCGGCCCTGGTGGATCAGGCCCATAAGGCCGGTGCGCTGGTTGTAGTGGCGGCGGATATTCTGGCCCTTACCCTGCTTCGCCCACCAGGCGAATTCGGCGCCGACATTGCCGTCGGTTCCACCCAGCGGCTGGGCATGCCGATGGGATTTGGCGGTCCACATGCGGCATTCATGGCGACCCGCCGGGAATTTGCGCGGAAAATGCCGGGTCGCATTGTGGGAGTTTCACGGGATTCACAGGGGAAGCCGGCGCTGCGCCTTGCGATTCAAACGCGTGAGCAGCATATTAAACGCGAGAAAGCCACCAGCAATATCTGCACCGCCCAGGTGCTGCCCGCCGTGGTCGCGGCGATGCACGCGATTTACCACGGGGCTTCGGGCCTGCGTGCCATTTCCCGGCGTATTCATGGCTGGGCCGCCGTACTGGCCGCCGGCCTTGTGGAATTGGGCCATCAACCGGACGCGGGCGAATTTTTTGATACGCTGTGCATCACGCCAGCCCCCGGAGATTCCGCCCGGCGGATTCTGGCCGATGCCGCCGACGCGGGAATGAACCTGCGGCTGATTGCAATGGATCGTATCGGCATTTGCGTTGATGAAACAACCACGTCCGACGATATCGGCGCGATTCTGAATATTTTTTCGCGCCATCGGCCCTTGCCGTTTACACTTGATAATCTGATTCAGCGAGTGGCCATCAGCTATCCGGCCGGCCTGGCGCGGGAATCGGAATTTATGACGCATCCGGTTTTCAGCGGTTACCAAAGCGAAACGGACATGCAGCGTTATATGCGGCGGCTGGAATCACGCGATTTATCCCTTACCACTTCCATGATTCCATTGGGGTCGTGCACGATGAAGCTCAACGCCGCCGCGGAGATGCTGCCGATTACCTGGCGCTGCTGGGCGGACATGCACCCTTTTGCGCCGGCGGCACAAACCGGCGGCTACCAGTTGCTGTTTGATGAAATGGAATCGGCACTGTGCCAGATTACCGGTTTTGCGGCGGTTTCGCTGCAGCCCAACGCCGGTTCGCAGGGCGAATATGCGGGCCTGATGGTGATTCGCGCATTTCACGAGGCGCGTGGGCATAAACATAGAGACATCTGCCTGATTCCACAATCCGCCCATGGCACCAACCCCGCCAGCGCGGTGGTCGCCGGCATGAAGGTGGTGGTGGTGGCCTGCCGCGAAAACGGCGATGTGGACATTGACGACCTGCGTGCCAAAGCTCATGAACATCAGAACGAGCTGGCCGCCCTTATGGTGACGTACCCATCCACCCATGGCGTATTTGAAGAGGGCATTGCGGAAATCTGCTCTATTGTGCACGCCCATGGCGGACAGGTTTATATGGATGGTGCCAATATGAATGCGATGGTCGGCCTGTGCCGGCCTGCGGATATTGGTGCGGATGTCTGTCATTTGAATCTGCATAAAACATTCTGCATTCCCCATGGTGGCGGCGGACCGGGCATGGGCCCCATCGCCGTGGCAGCTCATTTGAAGCCCTATCTGCCCGGACACCCGGTCACCGGTGCGGGCGGCCACAACGCGATAGGACCGGTCAGTGCCGCAGCGCACGGGAGCGCCTTAATCCTGACGATTTCATGGGCGTATATCCGCATGATGGGTGCCCAGGGCCTGCGCCGTGCCACCCAGGTGGCGATTCTGAATGCCAATTACATGGCGCGCCGTCTGGCGGACCATTACCCGGTGCTTTTTCGCGGAAAAAGCGGCTTTTGCGCCCATGAATTTATTATCGACGCCCGTGCGTTTGAAGCTTCCGCCGGTATTCGCGTGGAAGATATTGCCAAACGCCTGATGGATTTCGGCTTTCACGCCCCCACCGTTTCCTGGCCGGAACCCGGCACGCTTATGATTGAGCCAACCGAAAGCGAATCGCGCGCCGAGCTTGACCGGTTTTGTGACGCACTGATTGCCATTCGCGCGGAAATTGCGGCCATTGAACAGGGAAAAATGGATCGTAAGGACAACCCGCTGAAAAATGCCCCCCACACCGCCGAGCAGGTTTCGGCGGATATGTGGCATCATTCCTATACGCGTCAGCAGGCCGCGTGGCCTCTGGATTCGCTGCGTGATCATAAATTCTGGCCCGCCGTCGGAAGGATTGATAACCCCTACGGAGATCGCAATCTGGTCTGTTCCTGTCCGCCGATTTCCCCTTCGTAGGGTAGTGTTAATGTCCGGTCGCCGCGGCCGGGCGTAAAAGTTCGCGCTGAAATTCAAGCATCTTTATTACGCGCGCCCGCTGTTCCGGACCGGTGAAGCGCACCAGCACCCGCATTTGTTTGATAAATGCCTTCTGCGCGCGTTGCTGGCCGGACGATGCCTCCTGATAGCCGGAACGGCCCATATCGGCAAGGGCCGCAATGTAAGATTGCTTGACCTTCGACGGAACCGGGTACATTTGTTTGCCAGTCGGCGTTACGCCAGGCGCGGCTTGGCCGGTCGTGGCCGAGGCTAGGATCAGAATAGCAAAGACAAATGACCGCGTTGCCCATCTCATATGTATATTCTCCTTGGCCATGGTCGCGCTTTGATCCTGAAACTGTAAAAGCCACCGCCTCATTGAATGTGCCTATACACGCAGTATAACCGGCGGCGCGGTTCAATGCGGGAAAAAATCGTGGGCCACGTAAATTGGGATGCCCGTTTTTATCGGGAATTCAGAATAGCGCGAATCGGCGGTGTCGTCATCGCGGTACAAGCGTTTTTTTTATAGCTTGACAAGGCTTCCGAACAACCTAACATAAACCTAACACGCGGTTGGCCGAACGTTTTTTTTCGGCTTGCCGCTGCATCTAAAGGTGCGGGAACATGCGGCAAACAGGTGGATTAACTTTCAGGCAGTTGCGGGCCTTGTATGGCCATACCGGGCAACAATGGATGCCTGACGCCGCTTCCACAAATACCGATTGTGCAGGCCCGGCCTTGCACGCCCTTCCCGCCCCACCCGACGCATTGCAGGCCCGTTCGCCTGTAGCCGCGGCAACTTCGCGAGTTGCGGCACTCCTTTCCGGTGAATGCCTGCAACCGGGTATTCATGAATGGTTTTATGATATGACGGCGACCACCGGTATGCCTGATGCGCCATCCACTGGCGGACCCGCGGATGTGGTTCCGGAGCGGTCCGGACGAGGTGAAGAACTGAATCATGAATTTAAAAGAAGGCCCGTATCGCGGCCCATGGGCCATAGCCACATTCCATTTTTCGCGCCCTTAACCCTGCTGACCTGGCTGGGCGGCAGGTTGTGCGCCCGGACGCAACGACGGTATCTGTTTTGGATCGGCCCGGTCTGTCGACCAAGTATTTACATTCTTTCGGCCGGGCTGGGCATAACGGACTGGCAGGACCGATGCATTTTTGTTGATCCGGCGGATGATGACCAGCGTTTCTGGGTGCTGGATCAGGCCCTGCGTTGTTCGGTGGCCGCCGCGGTAATGGCGGATGGTTCCGCCTGTACCATGGCCACAAGCCGCCGTCTTCAATTGGCGGCACAAGCCGGCGGTGGCCATGGGTTGTTTGTGCGGCCCATGCGGGAATTAAGTCAGCCATCGCTTGCGGCAACCCGCTGGCTGGTGCAACCGCACCCCACATCAACAGCCGACCCGCATTGGCGCGTTGTTCTGTGGCGGGCCAAACCAGCCCTGGCCGACATTCCGACGGGCACTGAATCTGTCCTCCGGTGGCGATACAGCCGACAACAGGCCGTCGGTCAGCTGGTTCCCGCCGATTAAGCCCGGCAGCCGGCGCGGGCGCTTTGCATTCCGGCCAATATGCGGCATACTTGAATCATG
>JAJZEY010000298.1 GCA_021805585.1 Planctomycetota bacterium | reverse complement strand
TGGGACGACCCGAAGGCGGAAGGTTCCGACCCATGGCCGCAGAAGGATGCCCATGGCCGCGATCTGATCATCCGAAAAAACGCCCGCGCTCACAGCATTGTTTACGAGTGCGAAAACAGTTTGAAGCGTCTGAAGACCGACTATATTGACCTTTATCAGATTCACTGGCCGGATGTATCGACTCCGGTAGAGGAATCTTTTGCCGCTATGGAAACGCTAAGGAAACAGGGAAAGGCCCGCGCCATTGGTGTAAGCAATTATGATGTGACATGGATGCAAAGCGCCAAAGCAGTGGGCGAGCTGGCCAGCCTGCAGCCGCCTTACAGCCTGCTGCAACGTGGCATAGAAAAGGAAATTCTGCCTTTCTGCCGCAAGGAAAATATTGGCGTGATTGTCTATTCTCCCATGGAACGCGGCCTTTTAACCGGCAACGTCGGGCCGGAGAGGCAATTCCCCGCAGGCGACCATCGGTCGCGGCATAAACTTTTTTCCCGGGAAAATCGGCAGCGCGTTCTGGCCGCGCTGGAAACCATTCGACCGATCGCGGACCAGCATAAAGCCAGCTTTGCCCAGTTGGTCATCAACTGGACCTTTACGGAACCCGGCGTGACGGCTGCGATTGTCGGGGCACGCAATCCCGAACAGGCCAAACACAACGCTGGTGCCATGGCTATCACACTGGCACCGGAGGAACGAGCCGCCATTCGTCATGCCTTTGACAACATTGCCGCGGACACGGCCAAATCGGCCTGACGCCCCACCGCGTCTTATGCAGCTATGTATTTGTGAAGTTTTTTCGACCGCATAATTCCGATAAACCTGAAAGGCCCCTCCAGCGCAACGCACAAGAGGGGCCTTTGGTTTTTGAATACAATTTTCGGATGGAATTCCGCAGCCACTTAGCCGCGAAAGCATGCATCAATCAGGTGCCACGTTTTAGTGGTTGATCCGGATGTCGATGCACACATCAAATCACCGCACGATTATCGTGCTGCATTCAATCGCCGCCGCGCCAGCAACAGAACCGCGCCACCCGCGGCAACGGTCAGCAGTGAAGCCGGTTCCGGAGTTCCGACCGGCGTGTTGCTGAACGCAATACCCGCCGGACTGCCCAGCCCGGTCACAATCGGCGTCAACGCGCCGGTGGAAAAGTTCAGGGCATCCAGCGTGTGATTGGTTTTATCCGATGAAAATGCCTGATTGGCGGAAAAGCCGCCGGTGGCAGTCAGGGCATAAACGACATTCGTCTTGCCATCGGCAAACAGCAAAGTGCCGTTGGCGCTGGTGGCAAAGCCGGTGTCATCCACACTTGCCGCAGCCCCAGTAACGGTATTGGTCAGATTCAATACCCCCACGCTCTGGCTGGTCGCACCCGGATTGTTCACAATGGTAAGCTGCGCCCCACTTTCATTGGTTACAATCAGACTGCCCGCCGGAGTCAGGTTCAGGGAATCCGGATCAAAATTGTTCATGGTCACGGTCTGGCCGGTATTCAGATCGGTGGCCTGGGCATTGCCATTTACAATGCCCGTTGGAATCGCGTTATAAGGATAGTTGGCCGTATTTGCCGTGACCTGATAAATGAGCGGGCTGACATTTGTGCCATTGGGATTGGCGGGGCTGACGTTAATGGTATTCGGACTGGAGGCGCTGGCATACAGATTACCGTTCACCAATTGCAGGCCGTCAAAACCGCCGCCATGCGCGGATGGATTTGGATAGCCAAATCGAGCCTGACTGCCGGTGAGGGTATTGACAATGGTCATGGAAGAATTGCCATCTTCGTTTTGATCCGTGTAGACCAGCCCGGTGTTTGGATCCACCGCAATGCCTTCCAGATGCCCCTGAATATTGAACGATTTTTCCAGAGTGCCGTTCAAATTGTATTCCGCAAGCGTGCTCAGGCCGCCATTGCCGCCATCGCCCGGAACATTGTTGCCCCATCCGATGAATACATTGCCGCCGCTGATGGCAATATCATCCGGCGATGAAACCATAGGTGGTGCCACCGGCGTAGTGCCCGTGACAGTGGTCTGATTCAATCCGGCATCGGCAAATGGCGAGGCAAAAGTGGCCAGGCTATAACCTGCCGCCGCGGTGGGATTGGCCATTACCGGTGAAACCAGCCCGACGGCGGAAGCCGCAGCCAGGGCACACAACGCGATAAAAGAGTGTTGACGCATACCCGTCTCCTGAAAAAGCATTTCCTCTTTAAGCGATTCAACATAAACCGCCTTGGAAACAAAGCATCGCGGATTAATATTCAGATCGTTTGAGCAAAACTATAATGTGCGGATAATGTATGATTCTGAAACAGGCCTGGTGATGACGAATTGTCCTCCAATCGTGCATCATCATTCTGCACCGACAAGTTGCAAAGAATGGTAAAGGAAAAGCCATGAAAAAATACCGGCCACTGCGATTCCTGCAATGGGCAAAAAAAAAGGCGTGTGCCTGCTGGACACTGGCGGCGGTTATTGGCCTTTTGCCCGCGAACCTCACAGCCGGGCCACCGGATTTAACGATCACCACGTTTCCTGGAATCAGTCCATTCGGAATCGGGAGTGATCACGAAAATGGTGTTTCTATTTCGTCGCTTGCAAAGTGGATTCCCCAGATGGAGGCCATCGGCATTCACCAACTGCGGTATTGCAATCCGCCGGAGCTTTCCTATCTGGCCGACCACCACATGGCGTCAGGCGGGCTGTTTTACGGCATTCCGCCCGGTGATACGCAAGACGCCCGTGGTACGCTGCCCGTCCATAATTTGCGAGCCTGGTCCAATTATGTAACGCGAACCGTCAAACAGATGCATGGGCGGGTCACCTGCTGGGAAGTCTGGAATGAACCACCCAACGGCACCGGCAGACATCAAACCGCGGCCGACTACGCGCGAATTCTAATCAGTGCATATCGCGCAGCCAAAGCAGTGGATCCAAATTGCAAAATTGGCATGGCCGCAAAATCGGTTGATGTAAATTATCTCCAACAGGTTATCGCCGCCGGAGCTGCAAATCATTTTGATTATATCACGCTTCACCCGTACGAAGTTCTGGGAAATGCCGTTAATGATGATGAAGATTCTGTTTATATGCATATTATTCCTACAGTTCGGAAAATGCTTAAAGCCGCCGACCCGTCAAGGGCCGAGGTTCCAATCTGGTTTACGGAAGTCGGCTACAGCGCCCATCCGGACGCCGCCAGGCAGGCCCGCGCCCTTGTGCAAGCATATACCATGGGAATCGCCGAAGGTGTCACGTGTATCAACTGGTTCGAGGGCATGGATGGTGACAGCGGCCCGATGGGACTCCTTACCCGCAATGGCAGCCGGCGTCCGGCTTATACGGCTATGGCCCAACTGATCCGGTACTTGGGGCAGCATCCCGTTTATCTTGGATGGGTTCCCCTTCCCGCCCATAATAACGGATTCGTTTTTCGGGGTGCCCGCCACACGGTCCTGTCCGCCTGGGCGCAGAATCGCACCGCGAGTCGCATTTCATTTAATGCGATTGTAAAAATTGTGGACCCATTAACAGGTCATGTCACACGGGCCGTAAATTGCCTGCTTACACGATCACCGATTTTAATTGTGGGCGTTCCAGACCGTCTGGTGCATCTGGCCGTTGCCGACAAATTCAAACCGTTCCCCTGGAACGGCGATTTCACCCATGCCAGAACGGTTTCCGTCTCCATGGGTGAAGCCATTATCCAAAAGGGCCTTCATTTGGTGTCTGCCCGTGCCCTTAAAAAAGAGGTGACGGCATACGGCGGCTGGGCCCGCTCCGGGAATATTCCCGGGGGAATTGCCCTTGAAGTAGATCCCAATTTTTTGTCTTATACCCGCAAACCAATTGAAATAACGGCGACCGTCCGCCGCACCGCCATCAGTCAACCGGCGGCGCTTGTCCTTCATTATGAATCACCCGCAAGTTGGGGCTGGGCGGACAAGGCCGCCATTCCCTACAATATCCCGGCAGGCGGTGGTTGGCACACCGCCAAATGGAAAATTACCGACGATCAATTCGTCAGTTGCTGGGCTTATAATTTTAATTTTAAATCCGGGCCATATTTCATCAAAAAAGTTACGGTAACCAAACTGGCACGTTGATTGGCAACCCTGCGGACCGGCCACAGCAGAGCATTGGCCGGATCAACCAGAAAATCAATTCAGCGCCAATGAGCATCCACCGGTCTGCCGCCACTTTCACATACAGGGGGCTTTTGCGTTACGAATCTTATGCAGTGCACCGGGAGTGGTAAAGTCGGAAATGGTATCGGTTACCCGCCCGTTTGTCCCGCCCGCCGAGCCTTTGAATCCGCGTGCCTTCAATGCTATAGTTTTGCTTCCTTAAAGGAACGTTACATGAATAGCACTGACGGGGTCGGAGAAACCATGCTCGTAACACAGAACAGTTCGGTTGCCGCCGCAGTAGAGACCTACAAGGCCGCGCCCACCTTGGCTCCCGCCATCGGCGCATGGGCGACTTTCCGAAAAAACTGGCGGCTTTATGTATACGAAGGCATTTTGCTGGCCTGTTTTATGGTATCGGCGTGTGTTTTCACGGCACTGATGGAGTACCCGAACTCGCCTGCCGCCAAAATGGTGACATCGCCGTTTCTGCGGCGCGTTGTCATAGGACTGGCCATGGGAATCACCGCGGTCATATTGATTTATTCCCCTCTGGGCAAACGCTCAGGCGCGCACATGAATCCGGCCTTCACGCTGGGCTTCCTGCGGCTGGCTAAAATCCGACGGATGGATGCTTTAGGCTATATGATCGGGCAGTTTGTGGGCGGCGGGGTCGGCGTGCTGGTATCCCAACTGATTCTGGGACACCATGTGATTGCCAGCAGCGAAGTGAATTTTATTGTCACAATCCCCGGAGTCTGGGGAACCGGAATAGCCTGGATGGCGGAATTCACCATTTCGTTTCTGCTGATGGCCATGGTCCTGACGGTCAATCAGTTCACCCGCCTGGCTCCCCTGACCGGCTGTTTCGCCGGCGCTTTAATCGTGTTATTTGTCATGTTTGAAGCGCCCCTGTCCGGCTTCAGCATGAACCCGGCACGAACCTTTGGATCGGCGGTTCTGGCGCATATCTGGACGGACTGGTGGATTTATTTCACCGCACCGGCACTCGGCATGCTTGCCGGAATAGAAATTCACCGCATCTTTGCGGGCGAATTCGTTGTTCTTTGCCCAAAACTCAACCATTCGCGGCATCATCACTCGCTGCGTCCATGCGGCTGTCTTGCCAACAATGCCGCCACGGACGACAATCTGACCAACGGCTGACCGGGGCTGACGCCGCAGAACAGGGGTGCCTGGTTTAAAAACCCCAACAGGAGACTTGATCATGACCACGAATCAACAGTACGACATTATCATTATCGGATCCGGTGCCGGCGGCGGCACACTCGCCCACCGTTTGGCCCCATCCGGCAAAAAAATTCTGATTCTGGAACGCGGTCCGTGGCTGCCGCGCGAACATGAAAACTGGAATCCAACCAGTGTCTTTGTGGAAAACCGCTATGTTTCCAAAGACATCTGGCTTGATAAAGATGGAAAATCTTTCCAACCGGGCACACATTATTTTGTCGGCGGAGCGACCAAAATGTTCGGTGCCGCTCTTTTCCGGCTGCGGCCGGAAGACTTTCGCCAACTGCCTCAGGCGGATGGCATTTCACCGGCGTGGCCCATCAGCTATCAGGACCTGGAACCGTATTACCTTCAGGCCGAGCAGTTGTATCAGGTGCATGGCCTGCGCGGTGAAGACCCCACCGAAGGGCCATCCAGCGGCCCATATCCATTCCCCCCTATCGCGCATGAACCACGCATTCAGGAAATTGCCGACCAGCTTTCGCGCAAAGGCTACAAGCCATTTCACGCCCCCACCGGCGTAATGCTTAATGAGCAGTCACGCCATAACAGCCGCTGCCTTAAATGCAACACCTGCGATGGCTTTCCCTGCCTGGTACAGGCAAAAAGTGATGCGGAAAATATTTGCGTGCGCCCCGCTCTGGAACATGCCAATGTCACACTGCTGACACAGGCCGAGGTGAAAAAACTTAACACCGACCCCTCCGGCCGGGCCGTGCGTGAAGTGGTGGTGGAGCACCAGGGACAAACACTGACATTTTCAGCGGATATTGTGGTGGTATCCGCCGGGGCCGCCAACAGTGCCCGCATTCTGCTTCTTTCCGCCAACGACCGGCACCCGCGTGGTCTGGCCAATGGGTCGGATCAGGTGGGCCGCAATTACATGTTTCATAATTCCGATGCGGTGGTTGCCCTTTCCCGCCGCCCCAATGAAACGCGCTTCCAGAAAACGCTTTCATTGAACGATTTTTATTTCAAATCCGACGACTATCCATTCCCGCTGGGCAATATTCAGATGATTGGAAAATCAATGGGGCCAATGTTCCGCGGCGACGCGCCGAAGTTCGCTCCTGGCTTTGCGCTTAATGAAATGGCCCGCCATAGTGTTGATTTCTGGCTCACCACCGAAGACCTGCCAAGACCGGATAACCGAATCACCCTTAACGCCGGCGGACAAATTCAACTGACTTATGAATTCAACAATCAGGAACCGATGCGACGGCTGCGGGCGAAGCTCGAATCGATGCTGGGGCAATGCGATATGCACCCGCATCTGATTCCGAATCACGTTTATATGAAAAAGGACATACCTATTGGCGGTGTCGGCCATCAATCCGGCACCATCCGTTTCGGCACCGACCCGCAAACATCCGTGCTTGATACCTTCTGCAAAGCTCATGAATTGGACAATCTTTACGTGGTGGACACCAGCTTTTTTCCCAGTATTGGGGCCGTTAATCCATCGCTTACAGCCATGGCCAACGCCCTGCGCATCGGCGACCACTTGATCCAACGGCTGAAATAAGCTCCAGCATCCCGCGACCAGTTCCGGCCTTCCGGCAGGCGTCGGCAGGCTTGGCAACCGGATATTATTTGTCCAAAGCGGGCTATTTGCGTCATTTATCCGCTGTTTTGCAAGATTGCGGGCCTTTCGGTGTTATAATGACTGGAGTCCGTGCCTGGCCATTTGGCCAATTCCGCTTCACGCACGTTGCGGGACTTTGGGAGTTGATTCTATGGATCCTCTGGGAACGCCTTCGGCAAATCATCCAGCGAATAAAGCGGCCGATTTACCCGACACTGCGCCCATTCCAGGGACGGCCGCACTGCCCGAAGCCATAAGCGATTCGCTGTTAACAGTCGCGCGGCGCAGTCAGAACCTGGCAATTGTGTCCGGGCTGCTGCGGACTATTCTTGTCACGCTGGTGCTGTGCCTGGCTATGGCGCTGCTGTTGGGCAGCTTCCCGACAATGCCATCCGCCATTCGCTGGGTTCTTACTCTGGCAACGTGGGCCGCGCTGGCGGCGGCCACATTTATTTTGCTAAGGCCGGCATTTAAGCCGATTCAGCTGCGCCAAGCCGCTAATATCATTCACGCCAGCCATCGTGACTCCCATGAAAGAATTATCAGTGCCGTGGAATTCGCCGAGCTTGAAAATCCGGAGCGGACGGGTTCGACAGAGCTGATCCGCCATGTCATTCATAGATCGGA